>JAGHSP010000429.1 GCA_018065815.1 Candidatus Sodaliphilus limicaballi
ATATTACATATTGCACATGTACAGAATGTCCCACGGAAGAATGATATATTTTACTTTAAGCAGTGCTTTATATATTTTTATTTATTTACTGAATATCAGCATTTTACAATGATTGTAAATGATTGTTAATTGACATTTTAGATGGTTTTGTAAACTTTTTAGAACGGAATTAACCGTTTGGAAATGTAACGAAGTTTTGAAAACGCGCTGATGCAAACGCAAAGGGAAGTTTCGCGTTGCAATACCGCCCTATTCAATCATAAACATCTGTTTTCAAACAATAATTAAAGATGGCAAACCGGGCGTGGTAAAGTTACCATTTTGGGCTAACTTCTTGCTCAACTCGATTTCCTTGCGATTTTTTTCGAGGAACTACCCTATTTACAAGCCCAAATAACTGTGAGAAAAACTAACACGCCACGAAAAGCACGTTACACATTATCTGTCAATGCGTTAACCGCAAAATATGGTATTTGCCGCATTTAGGGCAGAAAATTGTAAAAAAGGCATCCAAGACGCACCTGAATGCCTATACCAAACACACAGCATGATGCCGGTGTGACTATTCAACTGAAAATACTTGCAAAATACAGCAGATATTTTGCTAACTGGATCAAATTTTGTGACAGAATTTTTTTCGCCCTAGATCTGCCCTACTCCACGGTCATTTCAACTCGTCTTTCAGGAAGCGAGCAGTGACCGATTTTTTGCATTTAGCCACTTGCTCGGGAGTGCCCGTTGCTACCACCTGTCCCCCATCTCGGCCACCCTCGGGTCCCATGTCGATGATGAAATCGGCACACTTGATGACGTCCAGATTGTGTTCGATGACAATCACGGTATTTCCTTTTTGGACCAATTTATTAAGCACCCCGAGCAGCACCTGAATATCTTCAAAGTGGAGACCGGTTGTGGGCTCGTCGAGGATATAAACAGTGCGCCCTGTGCTCTTCTTCGACAGCTCGGCCGCAAGTTTCACACGCTGGCTCTCTCCGCCCGAGAGAGTGCTCGAGGGCTGACCAAGCTTGATGTAACCCAACCCCACATCTTGCAGCACCTTTATCTTGCCGAGAATCGAAGGAATGGCTTCAAAGAACTCCACGGCCTGGTTTATGGTCATGTCGAGGACATCAGCAATAGACTTGCCCTTGAACTTAACTTCCAGAGTCTCACGGTTATAGCGTTTTCCGGCACATTCTTCGCAAGGAACGAGCACATCAGGTAAGAAGTTCATTTCCACCGTTTTATAGCCATTGCCCTTGCACACGTCGCAACGTCCGTTTCCTGTGTTGAAAGAGAAACGCCCGGGGCGGTAGCCACGAATCTTGGACTCCGGCAGCCCCACAAAGAGATTTCGAATGTCGGCAAAGATGCCAGTATAGGTCGCGGGGTTAGACCTGGGCGATCTTCCCAGAGGCGACTGATCGACCGTGACGACCTTATCGATGTGCTCCAAGCCGTCAATGCCGTCGTAAGGCAACGGCTCGGCCAGAGAGCGATAGAAATGCTTGCTGAGTATGGGTTGCAGCGTGCCGTTGATGAGGCTCGACTTGCCGCTGCCGCTCACGCCAGTGACACAGGTGAAAGTGCCCAGCGGAATGCTCACGGAGACGCCTTTGAGGTTGTTGCCACGGCATCCGCTAATGGACAATGCTTTCCCGTTGCCCTCGCGTCGCTGTGAAGGCAGCGCGATGCACCGTGAGCCATTGAGGTAGTCGGCTGTGATGGTGTGCTCACGCACCATCTCTTGCGGCGTGCCGGCAAAGACGACATTGCCGCCTCTCCTGCCCGCCTTGGGACCTATATCGATCACATAGTCGGCCTCGAGCATCATTTCCTTGTCGTGCTCCACCACAATCACCGTGTTGCCCTCGTCGCGCAACTGCTTGAGCGAGTTGATGAGCCTCATGTTGTCGCGCTGGTGAAGGCCGATGCTGGGCTCGTCGAGGATGTAAAGCACATTGACCAGCTGCGAGCCTATCTGCGTGGCAAGGCGTATGCGCTGGCTCTCGCCGCCCGAGAGCGAAGCCGACGAGCGGTTGAGCGACACATAGTCCAACCCCACATCAAGCAAGAAATTGAGGCGTCCGCTGATTTCCTTGACAATCTCGCTAGCGATCTTCCACTTGTTCTCGGGCAAATGGTTGTGCAGGTCGGCAATCCAGTCGCGCAGTTCCCTGATGTCCATCGACGCAAGCTGGGCGATGTTCTTGCCGTTGAGCCTGAAGTGCAGCGCCTCGACGTTGAGACGGTCACCGGCGCATTGCGGGCACACGGCGCGCGAATAGAACTGCCCTGCCCACTTTTGAGCCTGCGACGACGCCTCGTCGTCTTGCTGCATCTCAATGTATTTCACAAGGCCGTCAAACGACTGGAAGTAATTGGTCGTGGCAGCGGTCTCGGTCTTGATATTGAGTTTCTCGTCGGTGCCGTTCATGATGTCGTCGATGCACTCCTCGGGCAAGTCGCAGAGCGGTGTGTCGAGAGTGTAGCCATGGCGCTCGCAGATGGCCTGTATCTGCCAGAAGATGAGAGAGTTCTTGAACTTGCCCAACGGCAATATGCCGCCAGCCTTCACGCTGAGTGTCATGTCGGGCATGATTTTCTCCCGGTCAATGACGTTGACATATCCCAGTCCCTTGCACTTGGGGCAGGCTCCCAGCGGGGAGTTGAACGAGAAGTTGTGCGGCGCCGGCTCGGGGTAAGAGAGCCCCGTTGCAGGATCCATGAGCGACTTGCTGTAGTAGCCCAGTTCCTGCGTCTCGGCGTCGAGCACCATGAGTTGGTCGCCCCCCTGCTTGAATGCCAGGTTGACGGTGTCGAGCAGGCGCCGCTCGTCCTTGCGCGCCACCTTGAGGCGGTCAACCACCAGTTCGATGCTGTGGTTGTGATAGCGGTCAACCTTCATGCCGAAGGTAATCTCCCGCAACTCGCCATCGATGCGCACATTGAGATAGCCCTTCTTGCGCAACTGCTCGAAAAGGTCCTTGTAATGCCCCTTGCGGTTCTTCACCAGGGGAGCAAGGATGTATATCTTGCGATTGTCATATTTTGACAAAATTAAGTCAAGAATCTTCTCCACCGAGTACTTCACCATTTTCTCGCCCGACTTGTAGGAATAGGCGTCGGCGGCGCGGGCATAGAGCAGTCGCAGGTAGTCATAGACCTCGGTCGTAGTGCCCACAGTGCTTCGGGGGTTCTTGTTGGTTGTCTTCTGACTGATTGAAATCACGGGGTTGAGGCCCGAAATCTTGTCCACATTGGGCCGCTCGAGCACTCCCAGCATATTGCGGGCATAGCTGGAGAAAGTCTCAAGATACCGCCTCTGTCCCTCGGCAAAGATGGTGTCAAACGCCAGCGACGACTTGCCGCTGCCGCTCAATCCTGTAATCACAGTGAGCGCGTAGTGCGGGATGTCCACATCGATGTTCTTCAAGTTGTGAACCTTTGCACCCAGCACACTCACACATTCGGTTTCCTTGCCGTTAAGTTTCATCTATTTAGTCAGTATTTATTTCCTTGTATTTTCATAATCGCCGTGCCGCACGCCCAAGTTGCCATTACTTGACAACCCAGTCGGGGTCATATGCCTTGGCTTGCTTCTTGCTCAAATAGAGGCTGTCACCGACGGGCACGTTCACCTTGTAGGTCTTTCCCGAGGCATTGGGCAGGCGGTTGCTGCGTATCCACGGGTTAGCCTCGCGCAGCTGCGCATAGGTGATGCCTTGCTGCTTGGCCCAGTCAATCCAGCTGGCTACTGACGTCTTCACCTCCACCACCTTGTAATCAACAGGCTGATAGAGCTGGTCGGCACGCAAGCAGTAGCCATAGCGCTTGGGGTTCTCCATGAGCAGCTTGTAGGCAATGATGCGGAACACGTAACGCGATGTCTCGCTCACGAGCTGCAGGTCAAACGAGGTGTCCTGCCCCTGGCGGCTCAATTCGCCGTTGATGCGCCCCATGCCAGCATTGTAAGAGGCGCAAGCCGTGGCCCAGTTGCCATAGTGTGCATGCACGCTCTTGAGGAACTTGCATGCCGCCACGGTGGCCTTGACCGGGTCGCATCGCTCATCCACATCGTCGTTGATTTCGAGGCCATACATGCGGCCTGTTGACGCCAGGAACTGCCACAGCCCCACTGCCGCTGCCGGCGACTTGATGGTGGGGTCGAGGGTGCTCTCGGTCACTGCCAGATAGAGCATGTCGAGAGGCACGCCGTTCTCCTTGAGAATGGGCGCCAGGATGGGAAAATAGCGGTTAGCGCGTTTGAGGCACAGCTGAGTGGTCGAATGCCCGTAAACAATCGAGGTGAGTTCGCGGTCAAGGCGCTCATACATGTCGGTGCGGTCAAACGAGACCGTGTCGCCAGCAAACACGACAGACTGCGGAATGTCGGGCGCAGCAACAACGGGGAACACCGCCCCGTGGGGGTGCTCCTCGGCATTGTAGTTGTTGTATTGTCCCACACCCTGCGCGCTTGCGCCCATGGCCATAAACGCCGCAGCAGCCATCATGCAACTTCTAGTTTTTCCCATATTTATGATTTTTCGCTATGTGCTATTTATTATCAGAAATTTGTCAATTTGCGACAATCACTCCACATCACCTGCGGTGCCGCCACGGTCTATGCGTCGGTAGCGGATGATGTTGATGTCGCCGCTTTTCTTGTATTTGATGCCATCGCTACCCTCGGCTTCGAGGACGTAGTAATACACTCCGGCAGGAACTTGCTTGCCGTGGTAAGTGCCGTCCCAACCCTCGAAAGGCTCGTTGAGCTCGATTATCTTGTTGCCCCAGCGGTTGAAGATGGTGCAATGGAATTTCACGATAGAGCGGTAAGAAACCTTCCACACGTCGTTCACGCCCTCGCTCGAACCCGGCGAGAACACATTGGGGCACACGAGTTCGCTCTCCCCGATGTTGACGGTGTAAGTATCGCTATACCACTCGCACGATCCTTCGGCATTGGTGGCATAGAAACGCCAGTAAGTGGTGCCGGCATCTTCAAACACCTGGTCAATCGCTTCCTGGTTGAGACGCAATTCGGGATTAGAGAAATTGCTCTCGCGCGACATCTGCCACTCCTTGTGCATGACGGCGTCGGTGCAGTAGGCAGTGAACGAGATGTGTGCCGGAGCCGACCCGCCCAGGGTCTCGCTGCCGCCTATCTTCTTCTCGTTGTCGTGGTGCTCGTTTTCCTGCACGACGATAGTGCGCACGTCGATAGCTGCGGTAGTGTAATAGTTGCTCTCACAGCTCACCTCTTCGCCCCAGAATTTCAGGAATTTGTCGCCAGTCACGGTGAACGAGGTGTTCATCGTGGGTGCAGGAAAAGCGATAGCGGGCTTGAACGACTCCTGTTTCTCTTGCACAAGAGTCTCGACCCATCCGGGATTGACGGCTGTATCATCGTCTTCGTCCTCGTCGTCATCTTCGTTTCCGTCGTGCCACACGAGGTTATTGAAACTGATGGTCAGTTCTCGATCCATAGTCTTGCGCGCGCCGTTGATGGTGTAATACACCACATCGCGGCCCGCCCCGTCCAGATTGAGCGTCACCGACCCGCAGTCGCCGTCGCTCTCCACGCTCACTCCGTTGAGTTGCAGGCGAGAGACAGAATAATCGGCCACCCACACATACAAGCGGCTAGTACCCTCCTCGATGATATACCCTTTGTTGGGCAGCACCTGGTCGATAGACGACGTAAGGCCGTCGTAGTGAACACCTTCCAGTTCCTCGGCATATCCTCCGCCGCCCTCGCCATACACATACCACTTGACGGGGTTCTCGGTGTCGGCAGTGAAAGTCATGCCCACGCCGTCGGCGTTGTAGAGCACGTAGATTTTGTTGAGTCCTGTGTTGGTTGCAGGTTCTTCCTCATACACATCACGGCTAGCTCCGGTGAACGCAATCTGCGCGTTCAAAGCAAGAGCCGCCGCCATCGACAAGGCAAGTGAAAGGTATCTAATCTTCATAGTCGTCAATCATTGGAACTCCACCATGGAGTTGTTCAAATTACAAAAGTAACAAAAATTCGCCAATTACGCCCCACCCTGTTTCTAAATTAACAGAATTTAGAGATTGCTTGGTGTTACGTTACTATTCAGCAATGGAACTCCCCGCGCGGATT
>JAGHSP010000096.1 GCA_018065815.1 Candidatus Sodaliphilus limicaballi
TCGCGCGGAAGGACGTGCTGAAGGACGAGCGGAAGGACGTGCGGAAGGTCGTGCGGAAGGTCGCGACGAGGAGCGGATCAAAAACGCCATAGGATTCAAAAATGCTGGTGTTCCTGTTGAAACTATTGCATCTGTCACGGGGCTTAGCATTGAAGAAATTCAAAACCTGTAAAAAATTAGCATCTCAATAACGATAGCGGTTCAAAAAAACGGAATCGCTATTTTTTTGTTACCGAAACAAAATTATCGTTTTTCAATAATTTTTTCTGGTTTTTCTTTGGTGATAGAAAATTAATAATTATCTTTGCACCGAAATTAATTATCGTGAAACAATAATTTTAATTTATTAAACAATCATTATGGACAATAAAATCTTGAAATCAAGCAAGCTCGTTTGTCTCCTGGCTCTCATCCCTTGGGGGCTGTGGACATTAGTCATTATCTTGAGATTATTGCGGTTTGCGGGGCTTATCAACTTTAATGTGTATCTGGGCATTGACATTGCTCCCATTGTGTGGTATGACGATGAGGCTATCGTTGCTCAATACGTTGAACTTGCAGGATATGCCATTACAAACATTGTAATGATAAGCATGGTTTTCATGTTTATCTTCAAGAGTTTGAAAGGTATGGACGTGAATGAGGTTTTTACCCGCAGCAATGTCAAGCTCCTGTATGTGATGGCGGCAGTGTCTTTCTTTTATGAATTATTCATGGCAAACCGCGGCATCTTGTATGGGTCTCGCGAGGTAGTGCTTGACACGGCCCCGTTTACCACTCCGCTCGTTGTGCTTGTTGTTGCAGTGTTCTACCGCCTCGCTCTGCATGCCTACGAAGAAAATCGCTTAACCATCTAAATCACATTGACCATGAGCATTATCGTAAATGTAGATGTTATGATGGCTAAACGCAAGATGTCATCACAGGAACTGGCCGAGAAAATAGGTATCACTCCGGCCAACATGTCGATTCTCAAGACGGGCAAGGCCAAGGCAATACGCTTTTCCACACTCGAAGCCATCTGCAAGGCACTTGACTGCCAGCCTGGTGACATCCTCGAGTTCCGTAACGACGAGTAAAAGAAAGTTTAGTTACTTGTGAGGATTTTTATTGCAGTGTCGATGAGGGTGTCGTGGTGACGGGCTGTGTCGTCGTCGCTTTGGTCAACGCGCACATCGGGTTCGACGCCAAACTCTGTGAGCTTGTGGTTTTTGTCGTAGATGGGCGCTGCCGAGAATCGCACGTTCCACCCGTTAGGTATCTCGCTGGTGAATGGCAGGCCGCATCCGCCGCCAGTGACGTCGCCCACGATGGTGACACCTGGCAGCGACTTCATGATTGACACGAAGTTGTTAGTTGCACTGAACGAGCCGCGGTTGGCCAGCACGACGATGGGCTTGAGGTAATGCGTGTGGCTGCGTGTGGGCTCGAAGTAGTAGGGGTAGGGTTCACTGAATGCGTCGTGTGCTGGGCCTGTCTTGTGGCTGATGTAGCCTGCCAGGGTGCGCTCGTCGATGAATCGGCTCACTAGGGTTTCCACGTTGGTGAGCAGTCCGCCGCCGTTGCTACGCACATCGATGATGAGTCCGTCGGCTGTGGCGAGGTAGTTGAGGATGAGGTCAAGGTTGCCCTCGCCTATGCCGCTGGAGAAGCTGCCGTAATACATGTAGCCGATGTTGTTTTCCAGAATTTGATACTTGATGCCCGAGGCGCGGCGGTAGTCGAAGTGGAGGTAGTGTTCGTCGATGAGGCGTTCGTCGTAGTTGACAGGATATTTCTCCCATATCCAGTATCGTGACACATCGTGGGCAGCAGCTAGGTTGGTGTGCCCGTCTTGCAGTTCCTTGAGCATGTCGCCGCACAGGGCGAAAAGCTCTGTGCTGGTCATTCCGGCAGTTATCTTGCTGCGGTAGCGTGCACGCACGTCGTTCCAGTCCACGTCTTTGTACTGGAAAAAGCAGTAGTGCTCATCCATGACTTGCCACAGGGCATCGAAGTTGCCCAGCGCCGTGTTGGCATGCTCGGGCTCCTCGGTGCATCCTGCCGCCACTACTGCTAGGGCTGCAATCAGAAATATTCTGAATAATCCTTTCATAACCGTTTGTGTTGAGAGTAGTTAATCCTCAATGAGACAAACTCTTTTCATCCCCTGAAAAACATCGTGACAGCATCAGTCGTTGGCTGATCCTGAATAGCGGCTGTACTCGTTGCCCTTGAAGTCGTAGTATTTCTTCAGGAGCGCATAGTCGTCAAGTGTTACCTTAATGCTTGAGTACCAGTTGAGGTCTTGGTTCACTGCTATTGAATAGAGTCCTTTGATCTCGTTGTTAGTGAGCAGTATTGAACTGTTGGGCATGATGCTCTGGCCCGGAGCGGTGACTCGTATCAGTTCCTTGCCGGTGCTGCGCTGCGACACCACGAACTCAACGTTGTAGTCGCTGCCGTCGATGTGCTTGCTGCTGCTGTTGGTCACGTTATTAGTCATGTAGCAGTTGGTAGTGCCATTGTTGTTATTCCAGTAGTAGCGACCATTAGACACCGAGAGGAAAAGGTTGTTGATCTGGTAGTTCTGTCCTTTGAGGTAAGTGATGAAACCACCGTTCTTTCCCAGCATTGAATATATGCGCTGGTCAGAGATTTTGGCCATGGGCATGCCGGTGCCTTCGGCAATGGTGTAGAAGATGCTAGGAAATTCCACTGCCATGCGTGAGTCGATAATTTCGCACACGTTGTCGTTGCAGCGGAACACAAGTTTCACCTTGTCCATAGTAGCCTCAAAGATGGAATCACCCTTGATGGCCACAACCTCAACTTTGTCGTCGTTGATATGGTCCACAAGATGGCAGTTGTTCATCTTGCCCAGTTTTTCATACATGTCGCGACACGCCATTTCGTCGCCGTTGTTAGCTGCTTCGGCAAAGCGTTTGGCTGCGTCGGCTACCTTGTCCTCACGGCTGCCGCATGCACTCAACGTGAGCAGGGTGGTGAGCAGTGAGATGAAGAGGAAATACTTGGTTTTCATCATGATGATAGTGTTTTTAAATGTCGTATTCTATGTCAGACTTGCTCTTTTGCTCTGTTTTGCTGCCAAAGATGCCGCCGAAGAGGTCTGACAGCTTCTTCTTGATAGTTCCCAGGATGGAAGTGTCTTCCTCAATGGTGATGTGAGAGTATGTGGTTGAGAATGACTCTTGCAGGGAATATTTGCCCTTGTAATAGGTGAGTTCGGCAGTTCCGTCGCCGTCAAATTCTTTCTTGAGTCGTATGTCTTCGTAATTGACTGTTTCAAAGTTGGGGGAGTAGCATGTGTATTTAGCGAGAGTGCCATCCTCGTTGTAGGTGTACTTGTCAAAGCTCATGCTGTCGTGGCCGTAGTCGTCGGTGAGCCCGAAGCAATATTTAGCTGCGAGTTTGCCTGTCTCGGGAGAGTACTCATAGCGCACCTTGCTGTTTACCTGTGGTGCTCCGTCATATTTCACAGTCTCAATGACTTCAAGCGTGTCGCCCTTTTCGTTGTACTTATAAGTTTTGGTGTTCTCGCTATCAGCGCTATATGAAGTCTTGTGCGTCAGCAGGCGTCCGGCGTTATCGTAGGAGAACGTCTCGTCGCAGAAGTATTCGTCGGTCCATATGTAGGTGGTGTGCTTTTTCTGGAGGTTGCCGTTGGCATCGTAGGTGAGGGTGCAGGTGGGCTTGCCATTGCTCTTCACGCCAGCGAGTTTGCCTTGTGCATTATAGGTGTAGGTTTCTTTAGTGGGGCCATCCAGGACGTAGCTGCGCACATAGTCTTGAAATTCACTGCGGAATGATCCGCTGGTCTTATCAGAGAGGTCAACATACTCAAAGCTGCCGTGCTCATAGTCGGGGTTATAACAGGTGCGTGCAACGAGATTGCCGTTTTTGTCATATTCAAAGTCGTCGAGCAGGTTGGGGAACTCAATTTCGCCCTCGCCCTCGGCTCCGTAGCGACTGCACACATACTTGTGTGACAGCTTGCCCTCGTCGTCGTAGGTGAACATTATTTTCCGCATCACTTCCCATGAGCCATCATTGTAGAAGGAAGACATATAAGTGAGCGTGTCGCCGTTCTCGTTATAGGTGTAAGTTTCCTTGTTTGAAGGACTTCCGTCATATTTGCAAGTTAAAGAGATTAGGCGGTTGTTTTCGTCATATTCATAGACATTCTTGTTGGTTGACCCATATTCGCCTGTGGTTGTTGTGGTCTCGGTGAGCAGAGCTCCGTTCTCGTCATACTCGTAATCCACAATGCTCTTGAAATTCTCAAATTTTGTGACAGTTTGCTTAATCAAGGTCTTTGGTTCTGGTTTAGAACAGCTGGTGATTACAAGCGCCATTGCTATTGCGGCGATTGATAGTGTAAGAGTTGATTTTTTCATAATTATAGTATGGTTTTATGTTTATTATCAAGTAGTTCAGAATGCTGTGACTGTGCGTGCCGGAGGGTTCTTGGCGCCCACCGAGAGGAAGTCTCCGCCCAGGCCTATCACCAACGCGTGTGATGAGTGGCGTGTGGTGAGGTTGTTGATGCCAGAGCTCATGCCGTGGTGGCGGTAACCCAGTCGCAGGATTGTGCTGCCCAGGTGCAGGTCGGCACTCACGAGGTTGTTTATCTCCAAGCGTGATCCGGGCCATGCCACGTGGACGAGGCCGCTGTGGTTGCCCACGTAGATTTCATAGTAGGACTCGTCGTAGTCGGGCGAATAGAATGCCCCGATGACGGGTGCCGACATCTGATAGCATAGGGTCACTGGCAACTTGCCTATCTTGACCGGATAGGCGGCACAGCCGGCAATGCCTATGCCCGCATGGACCTTCACCGAGCAGATGTTGTTAGAGTTGCGCGGGTTGTAGATGACACCTCCGTGCATCATTGCGGCACCGCCTCCCATGAGCTGCAACCCTGGGACTATCACGTCTCGCCAGCGGCGCATGAGTGCCCAGCGTGCATCGATGTAGAGGCCGTGCATGGTGTTGTTGCCCGCGATGTTGTGCACGTTGTCATACTCCATGCCCACATCGAGGCTTCGCACCCATCGCTCGGGATCGTGCCCCAGGGCCTGCATGTGCTGGTAACCCAGCCGCAAGTTGGTGCCCTTGTAGGTGATGGGGGAGAGGTAGGTGTCTTGCATCGCCACTGTGCCCACGTCGGCCGTGAAAATCGATTTCACGGGCCGCGCAACGTTGCCGTCGCTTCCATTGTCCTGGGCGGCGACGCTTGCAGTGCCTGTGGCGATGGCGACCATGACGGCCGCCACGCGCACGCTATTGCTTACTATTGTCGGCAGTAGTTTCTTCATTGTTCTCCTCGTCGTTTCCAAAGAGTTGCCACTGTCCTGTCTCTGTGTTGAGCGTGGGGGCAGGAGGTTCGGGAGCAGGCTCGGCGGGTACTTCAACTTGAGTCTCTTCGACCAGAGCATCTTCTAGTAGTTCTTCCTCTGGAACTTCGCGAGGTTCAATCTCGGTGACCTCGGCGATTTCATAGTTAGACACGCGCTTGCCCTTGGCCTTGAAGCTCTTCACGGCGATAAATTCCTCGGCATCGATCACCAGTGGTTCGCGAGCCTCGTCGGCACCGCCAAACTTGACATTGAACCGTGGGTATTTCTCGTCGCTGAGCAATACAAGGCGTGACTCCTCGTTGGCTCCGTTCATGCTCTGTTTCTTGGCGTTGTCCTCAAGCGGGAATCGCTTCACGTAGAGGTAGCCCTGGTCGGCATCGTCCACGATAGCAGTCCACACCTTGCCTTCAACATATTTCTCGATGCGCAAGATACCTTCCTCGTAGTGGTTGCTTGCGTCGCTCGATGTGGTGTAGAAGTCGCCGTTTTTCATGACCACAAGGATGCGGTCCTCGCCGCCGAAGAGGCCCAGCGAGCGTCCGTGTCCCTCATAGTTGATGCGCAGGATGTCGGGGTCGAACCACACCTCGCGGTCGCCCAGCGTGGATGCTCCGGCGCTCTTGAGCGAGACGCGCTGCACCTCGTTCTTGGTGACGATGTTGCCTCGCGACTGCTTGCCCTTGATGGCGAGCTCGGCAAGGTCAACGTCAAACTGCAGCACCTTGAGCCTGAACTTGGGCTTGAGGGTGATGCGCAGCACCTCGGCCTCGCCGTTGGGGTTGGCGGTGAACCACATCACCTTGCTGCCGGGCTTGCCCTGGGTGAGGTCATACTCCTTGTCGCGGGTGATGCCGGTCACGGCAAAGCGCTTCATGAACACAGTGCCGCCCTTGCCGTCCTGGTAGAGCACGTTGTAAACGGTGCGTGAGTCGTTGCGGTTGAACACGTTGAGGTATATCACGTTCTTGCCCACATAGAGTTTCTCGGCCACCTTGGTAACCTTGTACTTGCCGTCCTTGTAGAAGATGATGATGTCGTCGATGTCGCTGCAGTTGCACACAAACTCGTCCTTCTTCAGGCCGGTGCCTATGAATCCGTCGGCGCGGTTGATGTATAGTTTCTCGCTAGCCTCGGCCACCTTCGACGCCACGATGGTGTCAAACTCGCGTATGATGGTCTTGCGCGGGTACTTGTGGCCATACTTGGCCTTGAGTCCCTCATACCAGTTGATGGTGTGCTCCACGAGGTGAGCGAGTTTGTAGTCGATGTCGGCAATGCGCTCACTAAGAGTAGCGATGTAGTTCTCGGCCTTCTCGATGTTAAACTTGAGGATGCGCGCCATCTTGATTTCCATGAGCTTGAGGATGTCGTCGGTAGTCACCTCGCGAATGAACTGCGGCTTGAAAGGCTCCAGTCGCTTGTCGATGTGAGCCACGGCTGCGTCCATGTTGGGCGCGTTCTCAAACTGCTTGTCCTTGTAGATGCGCTCCTCGATGAAGATTTTCTCGAGCGACACGCCGTGCAGTGTCTCCAGCGTCTCGCCGCGCTGTATCTCAAGTTCCTGGCGCAGAATATCCTTGGTGCGGTCCACGCTGTAGCGCAGCACGTCGCTCACGGTGAGGAACTGCGGTTTCTCGTCCATGATGACGCAGCAGTTGGGCGAGATGCTGATCTCGCAGTCGCTGAATGCGTAGAGCGCGTCGATGGCGATGTCGCTCGATGTGCCCGGCTGCAGCTGCACGATGATCTCGGCGTTCTCGCTTGTGTTGTCATCCACGCGTTTCACCTTGATTTTGCCTTTCTCGGCAGCTTTGACTATCGACTCCATGAGCGTGCCGGTGGTCTTGCCATAGGGCACGTCTCTCACGAGCAGGGTCTTGTTGTCGATTTTCTCAATCTTGGTGCGCACGCGCACACTGCCGCCGCGCTCGCCGTCGTTATAGTGGCTCACGTCAATGTAGCCGCCCGTCTGGAAATCGGGGTAGAGGTGGAACTCCTCGTCACGCAAGTAGTGCACAGCGGCATCGATAATCTCGTTGAAGTTGTGCGGCAATATCTTGCACGACAAGCCCACGGCGATACCCTCGGCACCCTGTGCCAGCAGCAGCGGGAACTTGGCAGGCAAGGTGAGGGGCTCGCGCTTGCGGCCGTCGTAGGACATGCCCCACTCGGTTACCTTGGCATTATAGACAACGTCGAGGGCAAACTCGCTGAGTCGTGCCTCGATGTAACGTCCTGCAGCGGCACCGTCGCCAGTGAGGATGTTACCCCAGTTACCCTGCGTGTCGATGAGCAGATCCTTCTGTCCCAGCTGCACGAGGGCCGAGTAGATCGACGCGTCGCCGTGAGGGTGGTACTGCATGGTCATACCCACAAGGTTGGCAACCTTGTTCATGTGCCCGTCGTCGGCTTCCTTCATGGCGTGCATGATGCGTCGCTGCACAGGCTTGAAGCCATCCTCGATGTGCGGCACGGCACGCTCCAGAATCACATAGCTGGCATAGTCAAGAAACCAGTTCTCATACATGCCCGAGAGCTGGAGTTTCTTGTCCTTGGGCACCTGATAGGCCGAGTGGCCCACCTCTGCGCCATCATCGGCGGCATCATTCTCGTTGCCTTCTCGTTCTGGTAACTCGTTGTTCAATTCAAGTTCTTCGTTGTCTTCCTTCATTTTTGAATATATTATTTCAATTTGCAAAGATACTAAAATTTTTACGAAAGACGAAAGACGAAAGACGAAAAACCATGGGCAACCGCATCAAAACGATGACCTTTTCCGTTTGCGACTTCCCTCCACAGAGTATTGAATTAGGGTTTTATGTCCTAAATGAAGTTCGGAAGAAAAAACAGAAATAAACCGCTGTGTAAGAGAAGATGGCTATCGCCATTGATGTCATGCGCTTGTGATTTCGCCAGTGTGCTTCGCCCCCAGCAAAATCCCAAACACATGCCATCACCCTACCAGGCTTCTCTTCTTTTACACAGCAAATAAACCAGAAAAACATCATTAGTAATACTGCTACTTATACTTTTGTGTAACAAGAGGATATTGACGAAGAATAAATTTTCTGTTAATTTTTAGTTGATTTCAAGCGAAGCGCCTTTTCTTAGAGGTAGTTTGTATTTAGTTCGCGACCCCCCCCCATCAAAGGGACGGTTCTTTTGATGGTATAGTGGTGTAGTGTGTTTATATATAACTATTTACACATTGCTAAAATACGCCAGATTGTTGACATTCTATTATTTTTGCAAGTAATTGACAAAACCTAGTTTCGTCATAATTTTTTAAAATATATTATAAACAAACACTTTATTAC
>JAGHSP010000174.1 GCA_018065815.1 Candidatus Sodaliphilus limicaballi
CCCGTTGGCGGTTATGCTGCCCCTGCCTATGTGCAGCCCCCAGTG
The DNA here is from genome assembly GCA_018065815.1 of Candidatus Sodaliphilus limicaballi. Classification (GTDB taxonomy): domain Bacteria; phylum Bacteroidota; class Bacteroidia; order Bacteroidales; family Muribaculaceae; genus Sodaliphilus; species Sodaliphilus limicaballi. The sequence goes on from JAGHSP010000174.1 coordinate 46, forward strand.
CAGCAGCCCACAGGTCCCATGCCCAAGACTTATTTGGCAGAATCTATTGGTATTATGTTGTGCTGCTGCCAGATTTTCGGTATCATTGGTCTTGTGCATGCGTCTGGCGTTAGTTCGGCCTACAATGCAGGAAGATATGCCGAGGCAGAGCAGAAATCACAGGATGCAAAGAAATGGGTAAAATACGGTCTCATTGCTGGCGTTGTCCAATATTTGCTCCTGGGTATATTCTATTTTGTGTATTTTTTCATTTTGATTGGTGCTGCCGCTAGCGGATATTAATAAATAGATTAAAATAATATTAAGGCTGCATTCCCCACAAGGAGTGCAGCCTGTTTTTTTGAATGAATCTTTGGTGTGTTATCGGCGCACCAGGTGATATAGTTCGCCGGCTATCATGATCACCGATGTGCCGCCTATGATGTATAGCCACTGCTTGAACGTCATGGGTACGCATGCAAACATACTGCCGCCATACTGCACGATGAGTATTTGACCCACAAGGATGACCAGTATCGTGGCAAAGAACAATTTGCTTTCCTTGATATTGTGGAATGCACTGTGTCCGCTGGCAAATGACTTGGCATTGAACAGGTTCCAGAATTGGAGGAACACAAATGTAGTGAAATATATCGAAACCTCTTGTGGTTCTATCGTCATGTCGTGCAGCGATGCGCCGCTTGTGCTGTGATGGTTGAGCAGGAAGTAGAATGCCCCAAGCATGATGGTCGAGAACAACAATCCGCAACCAGCAATGAATGCTGTCATCGGGCGTGTGATGATGCTGTCGGTGGCACGTCGCGGCATGTCTTTCATCACATTGAGGTTAGGAGGCAATGATGCAAGCGCAAGTGCTGCAAAGGTGTCCATGATGAGGTTCACCCATAGCATCTGGGTCACGGTGAGCGTGGGCTGCTTGCTCATGAACGAACCCAGGGCAACCACAAGGCATGCACACACGTTGACTGTGAGTTGGAACAGGATGAATCGCTGAATATTGCGATACAGAGAACGTCCCCACAGCACAGCCTTGCTGATGCTGGAGAAAGAGTTGTCCATGATAGTGATGTCGCTGGCTTCCTTTGCCACGCTGGTTCCGTCGCCCATGGAGAGTCCCACTTGCGCAGCATTGAGGGCCGGAGCATCGTTGGTGCCGTCGCCTGTCACCGCCACAACCTCGTCGCTTGCTTGCAGCAGTCTCACAAGGCGTGCCTTGTCGTCGGGGCGAGCACGGGCGAGTATTTTGAGCGAGTGAGCACGTTGCGAAGCTTCCTCATCGCTCAATGCCTGCCATTCGGGACCGGTGAGTATTGACTCGTCGCTGGTGTCATCGCTATCGTTCCACAGTCCGGCTTGGCGTCCCACCTCGCGTGCTGTGTGCGGAGTGTCGCCAGTCACTATTTTCACGTCGATGCCGGCGCTCCGGCATGTCTTGATAGCTTCGGGGATTTCTTCACGCACCGGGTCGCTTATTGCCACTATGCCCAGGAATGTGAGCGCCGGGCAGTGGTCGAGCGACAGAGTGCTAGATGCATCGAAGTCCTGCGGCAATTCACAGTAGGCAAATCCTAATGTGCGCATGGCTCGGTCTTGGTATTGAAGCAGTTCGCTGGCAATGTATTCGGGCAACTTGTCGCTAGTTGCTTCTTCGCGTCCTGCCACGCCGCCGCAATATTTCCACATTATTTCGCTAGCGCCTTTCACAAGCAGCAGTTTCTTGCCTGTGAGGCTGCTCACCACTGCGGTGGCCATGTACTTGCGCTCGGTGCTGAATGGGAGTTGCGCGATGACTTGTGTTGCCTCGCGCAGTGCGATGTAATCAACTCCATGCCCTTGCAGCCATAACAGTAGTGCTCCCTCGGTGGGATTGCCCAGAGCCTTGCCTTTGTCGTCGATAAAGGCAGTGGAGTTGCAAGCGATGCTCTCGCTGATTATTGCGCTGGCTTCCTCCTTGCCTAGTGCGGGGTCTTCGCCCAGTTGATAGAAGTGGGCACTCGCTACTTGCATTTGGTTCTTGGTGAGGGTGCCTGTCTTGTCGGTGCAGATGATTGTTGTTGCACCCATAGTCTCGCATGCGTGCATCTTGCGCACCAGGTTGTTGCTTTGCAACATGCGTCGCATGCTCAATGCAAGGCTTAACGTCACGCTCATGGGCAGACCCTCCGGCACTGACACCACGATGAGCGATACTGCCAGCATTACAGTCTGCACGGTGTAGTGTATGATCTCCAGGCTGTTGTCGGGTATGCCGCTCATGAAGAACACGATAGCACGCCCTATCACTATGAGTGCGGCAATGATGTAGCTGCCGTAGGCGATGACTCGTCCCAGCTTGTCGAACTGCTTCATGAGCGGAGTTTCTAGCTGGTTGTCAATCTGCGCATCGGTATATACCTTGCCATACTCGGTAGAATCACCCACCTGTGTCACCTGCATTGTGCCATGCCCCTCGACCACGGTGGAACCTCGCATCACCATGTTCATGGGATAGGTGGCGTTAGTTGCTTGTGCCACGTCTTCCTCGCGGTGCGACTTGTGGGCTAGCGGCTCGCCGGTGAGCGAACTTTCGTTCACGCTCATTGTCATGCTGTTGAGCAGAATGCCGTCGGCAGGTACTTTCTCGCCTGCTTCAAGCAGGACAATGTCGTCCACCACCACATCGCGTCGTGGTACCGAGGTGATGCTGCCATTGCGTTTCACCTTTACCGGGATATCATCGTTGGTCTTGTTGAGCAATTCGAATTTCTTGTTGGCATTCACTTCTACCAAGAATCCCACCAGAGTTGCAAGCACGATAGCTACGAAGATGCCCGTGGGCTCAAGCAGGACTCCCAACGAGTCCTTTATGTTGAAGTATTCATAGGCCGCGATGCCTGCCGAGAGAAATAGGGCAATGAGCAAAATCTTGATGAGCGGGTCGTTGAATTTTTCCAGAAACTGGATCCACAGTGAGGTGCGCTTGGGAGGGGTGAGCACGTTAGCACCATGTCTCGCGCGGCTCTCGGTTACCTGCTGTGAAGTGAGGCCTGTGATATGTTGTTTGTTATCGGTCATTAAATTATTCAGTTTTTGATGAATTTGAGAGGAGTTCCGCAAGGTTCTTCGGCAAGGGAACCGTTGTTCCACGCCTTGGTGCCGTTGACATAGGTTGCAATCACCTGGTGGTGCAGCTGTGTGCCGGCAAGCGGTGTCCACCCGCACAGCGATAGCACGTCGTCATCGGTCACTGTGTGCGGTGTTTCGCAGCGTTGCACTATTGCGATGTCGGCATGGTAACCGGGACGCAGGAAGCCGCGGCGGTCGATGCCGAACAGACGTGCCGGGGCATGGCACATGCGCTCCACGATGGTTTCCACAGTGAATGTACCTTGCTCAACCATCTCCAACATTGTTACTAGCGAAAATTGTGCCAAGGGCATGCCCGATGCTGCCGTGATGCAGTTTCCTTGTTTCTCGTCGAGCAGATGGGGTGCATGATCGGTGGCTATGAGGTTGATCACTCCGCTGCTCACAGCCTTGCGCAGCGCGTCGCGGTCGCTGGCGGTCTTGATTGACGGATTCACCTTGATGCGGTTACCCAACCTGTCGTAGTCATTGTCGCAGAACCACAGGTGTCCCACGCATGCCTCGCATGTAATGTCGGGGTGTTTGGTGCTGAACAGTTCGAGTTCGTGTGCCGTGGAAATGTGTAGCACATGAAGCCTCGTGTGACATTCCTGGGCGAGCCTGACAGCTGTCTCGGTGCTCTTGTAGCATGCTTCTTCGCTGCGTATGGCCGTGTGCATTGTCACGGGCAGGTCGTCGCCATGCTTGTCTATCATGTCCTGGCGGTTGCGTGCTATGATGTCCTCGTCCTCGCAGTGCACAGCGATGACGGCATTTATTTCCTTGAAGATGCGTTGCAGCGCGGTGGTATCGTTGACCAGCATACCTCCGGTTGATGAACCCATGAACACCTTCACGCCGCACACACGGCTGTAATCAATGCCTTTGAGCGTGTCTATGTTGTCGTTGGTGGCACCTATGTAGAAACTGTAGTTGACCATTGACGATTCTCGTGCGATATTCATCTTGTGGGCAATGGCTTCGCTAGTGGTGGTAGTGGGCTTCACGTTGGGCATGTCCATTACCGAGGTTATGCCTCCAGCCACGGCCGCACGGCTCTCGCTCGCCATGGTTGCCTTGTGGGTGAGTCCTGGTTCGCGCATGTGCACGTGGTCGTCGATAACACCGGGCATGACGTAGGCTCCGCGGGCATCGGTCACGGTGTCGCACACGTCGATGAGTTCTTGTGACGCATCGCCAGTGCCCACTCGGGCAATATATCCACCATTGATTACTATAAATCCGCGCTGTGCGGTTCCTTCATTGACGATAATGCCGTTGTGAATCAGTTCCATGATGTGAAAGGGTTATTTGCTTGCAGTGAGCTGTTTGTCGCGACGCTTGAACTTCTTTGAGCCGAAGATAGCCTCGAAGCGCAGTTTCATCACGCCGAACACTGCCTCGCCAAAGATGCTGCTGTTCATCTTGCTGGTGCCCAGCACGCGGTTGACAAAGACGATGGGCACTTCCTTGATTTTGAATCCCATGCGATAGGCGGTGAATTTCATTTCGATCTGGAAAGCATAGCCCTTGAATTCGATGGAGTCGAGGTTGATAGCTTCAAGCACCTCGCGCCTGTAGCACACAAAACCAGCAGTAGTGTCGCGCACTTTGAGTCCAGTAACGATGCGCACGTAGGCCGACGCATAGTAGGACATGAGCACACGCCCCATGGGCCAGTTCACCACGTTCACGCCAGTGAGATATCGTGATCCCACTGCCACGTCGGCACCCTGGTGGGCACAAGCCTCGTGCAGTTCGAGCAACTTGCGCGGCGGGTGCGAGAAGTCGGCATCCATTTCGATGATAAATTCATATCCCTGCTCGAGCGCCCACTTGAAACCGGTGATGTAGGCCGTGCCTAGTCCCAGTTTGCCAGTGCGGTGCAGCACGTTCACGCGAGGCTCGCGGCTGGCTATGGCGTCCACGATGTCGCCAGTGCCGTCGGGCGAGTTGTCGTCGATGATGAGCATGTCGAAGCTGTGCTCTTCAATGCCGAGCACTGTTTCTATCATTTTTTCGATGTTTTCCTTCTCGTTGTATGTAGGTATGATAACTACGCTGTCTGATCTCTTAACTATACTTTTTTCTTCTAAAAATACAAAGTTACTATTTATTTCTTTACCATGAGCAATTTTTCTATTATCTTTGTGGAAAATTTTAAATAATTCACTAATATGAAGCGATATTTTACACTTTTAGCGGCCGTTGCAATAGTGCTTTGCGCATTTGCCCAGGTATCGGTGCGTCACTCTCGCATAGGCGATAAGATAACAGCCGACGGCGGTGCGTTGACTATCACTTGCATCGGAAAGAAGCAAAACTATAATTACCAGGACACAGCCACCCGCGACGAGGATATCCTCTCGCCCAAGTCGGTGAATTTCCATCCCGATGGTTCTCGCTACTATGTCAACTCCCTTGAAGGTTGTGCCACTGTGGTGTATGACATGAAGACCAATAAGAAGGTAAAGGTGATCCGTCACAACTTCAAGTCGGGGCAGGGAGAGCTGTGGAACACCCCCAGCGAGTATTATAAGTTCACGCATTACCCCGACGGTGCTTCACGCTCCTTCGGTGGCAAGCCTGTGGAAAGCGCCTTCTCGCATGGCGGTCGCTACTTGTGGGTGCCTTACTATCGCCGCACATTCGACATCAACGCACAGGATCCCAGCGCAATGGCAATTATCGACACTCGCACCGATAGCATCGTGCGCATGATGGAGACCGGTCCGCTGCCCAAGATGGTGGCAGTGTCGCACGACAACCGCACCGTTGCGGTGACACACTGGGGCAACAACACCGTGGGACTCATCGACATCAGCGACTCTGATCCCAAGAAGTGGCACCACCTGCCATACGTTGTGATTGAGCATGAACTGCAACTCAACTTCTCACTCTCGTCGAGCGTGGACCGTGACAGCAACAGCGGTTACAAGCTGCGCGGCACGGTCTTTGCCCCCGACGACCGCTACCTCTATGTGGGCCTCATGGGTGGCGACGGCATTGCTGTCATCGACATGAAGTCTCGTGAATATATAGGCAGGATAAGCGGCATCAGCAATCCGCGTCACCTCATCATCAAGAACGGCTACCTCTATGCTAGTTGCAACTCGGCAGGACTCGTGTGCCGCTTGCCGCTTGAGAAAATCACTAACGCCATAGCCCAGCGCAGCGGCAAGAGCATCAATGCCGGTGCTTGGCAAACCTGCAAGGTGGGCGGTGGCGCTCGCACCATTGAGGCATCGCCCAGCGGCAATTTCATCTTCGCTGCATGCAACTCGGCCAGCGAACTCTATGTGGTGGACACCCGCACAATGAAGACCATACTCCAGGTCACCGTTGATTCCTATCCCGTGGGCCTGCACATCTCTACCGACGGCAGTTTCATCGTCACCACTTCGCAAGGACGTGCTGGCATGGGCGGCGGCAATGCCGTTGACCTCTTCAAGGTGGAGTATGCCGAGCCCGAAGTGTCGAGTGACCCTGCTCCCGTCGCACCTGCCGACAGCGTTGCTGTCAAAGACACCGCCAACACTCCGCAGGAGGGAAGTGCACTGTCAACCAGCGATTGGGTCAAAGATCACATCTGGTGGATAGCAGGCGCGGCACTTGCCCTGCTCATTCTCGTTGCTTACATCCGCTCACGCCGCAAGTGATGAGCTTGCCTTAACCGTAGATTTCAGGATCTTCGGCGGCTAGGGTGGGGACGTCGTCGTCGGCTGTGGGAAGTTGGTAAGGGCGAAGTGTGGGATGCTCAAGAAGGTGTAGCGTGGCAAGGAGTTGGTCAAGCGTGGCTTGGCGGCGATGGACACGTGTGAGCTGACATTCCCACAACACGATTACCAGCCAGCCTTGCGACTCGAGGTCGCTATGGTTCTTGTAGTCACGAATGCGGTTGTTGTATATCTTGTCGTGCCAGTATTGTTTGTTGGTTTCAGGGCTACGCTTCTGACATCTGTGGCCGTGCCAAAAGCACCCGTTGACGAATATAACGACTTTGAGCCTGCCTATCACTATGTCGGGACGACCAGGTAAGTTCTTGCGGTGCAGACGGTAGCGGTATCCATGACTCCACAGGAATTGCCGCACAACTATCTCGGGACGAGTATCCTTGCCCTTGATGCTGCTCATGCAGTGATGGCGTTGCTGTGGTGTCATTTTATCTACCATAGTGTCATGCGGGGGCTTGTGATGTGTGTTTCTGGAAAATGAGCAGCAGCACCGACACGATGATGGCAACAAATCCAATGCCTATGAGCCATGTGAACTGCTCGCCCATGTAGAGCACACCTATGAGCATGGCGGTGAGCGGTTCCATTGCGCCAAGTATTGATGTGAGCGTGCTGCCTATCTTTTTGAGTCCCAAAATCAACATGAAATTGGATATTGCCGTGGGTATGAGTCCTAGCAGCAGGAGATAGCCTATAAGCCTGGGTTCGGTTGCCACATGGAAGCCTCCGTCGATGGCCACTGGCGAGACTGCCAGCAGCTGTAACGTGCTGAAAAGGAACACGAAGAAGGTGAGCTTGCTGCTCTCGAAATTGCGCACCTTGAACACGGGCACAAGGACGAGGTAAATGGCGTAGGTGAGACCGGCAAGGAGTTCGATGCCCACACCGATCCATGAGATGTTGCCCTGCCCCGGCACGTAGCCCGACAGGCACGCCACGCCCGCTACTGCGAGCACGATGGCTGTGGCAATGCGCAGTGTGACACGCTCGTGGAAGAACATCATCATGATGATGCATGTGAAGATGGGGTAGGAGAACTGTATGGTAGTGGCGGCGCCGCTATCCATGAACTGATATCCGTAAATGAGGGTGAATGCACCCAGATTGTTGAAGATGGCAAGAATGAAGATGTGCCATGCGTCGTGCCAGGTGATTTTGAGCGATTGGCGCTGGCACAGCATGATGATGAGCATTGCCACACTGCCAAGTCCGTAGCGATGAGTGATCACAGTGACGGTGTCCATGCCAGCGTCGAGACACGGCATGGAGAATAATGGTATCATGCCGAAGGTGCATGACGAGATGAGTGCTTCTATAAATCCTTTTGCCTTGGAGGACATTTTTTTGTTAATGGGTTATTGGTTATTGGTTATTGGGTTAATGGGTTATTGGTTATTGGTTGCTACAAGAACACCAGCAGCAGGACTTGTGCCAGGATTACCCTGACGAACATGCTCAATGGATAGACTGTGGCATAGGCTAGGCTGGGCCGGTCGCTTGACAGAGTGTCGCTGGAATAGTTCATTGCCATGGGATTAGCCATTGCCCCGCTGAGCATGCCGCACACAGTGCCGTAGTCGAGGTTCATGACTCGCAGTGCGATGATACCCACGATGAGCACTGGCACCACTGTGAGCACAAAACCTGCCGCAAGCCATGTGGCTCCCTCTGGACGCATCACGGTGGAGAGGAAGTCGGGGCCAGAATCGAGTCCCAGGCAAGCGAGATACAGCGCAAGGCCTATGGCACGCAACATGAGGTTGGCACTCTGTGTGGTGTAACTGTTCATGTGTATGCGAGGGCCGAATGTTCCCATGAGAATGCCGGCGATGATGGGACCGCCAGCGAGACCAAGTTTCACCGGTGTAGAAATGCCAGGCAGGACGATGGGTATGCTTCCCAGCAGGAGGCCTAGTGTCATGCCCACAAACACAGAGATGAGTTTGGGCTCGTTTAGGTCGGCCACGGCGTTGCCCAGCACTTTCTCAACGTTTTTTATAGATTCGTCCTCGCCCACCACGATGAGCCGGTCGCCCAGCAGCAATCGCAGGTCGGGGGTGGCAAGCAGCTGCACGCCGTTGCGGTTGATGCGGCTGATGTTCACTCCGTAGTGACGTCTCAGGTGCAGCGACCCCAGGCGTCGTCCGTTGATATTTGACTTGGTGATGAGTATAGCTTGCGAACTCAAGTTGCTGTCGATAGCGTTCCAGTCGATGTCATCTTTGTTCCAATCGGTGTTTTCCTGTTCGCCGAAGAGAATAGTCATTGCATTAGAGTCTTCCTCGTTGGTGATCACGAGCAGCCTGTCGCCTTCTTCGAGGACGGTTTGCGATGAGGGGATGCTTACTTTTCCGTTGCGCCACATGCGTGAGATGACAAACTTGAGGTGACTTATCTCGGCCACATCGGCCACTTTTTTACCGAAAATGCCGGGGTTGTGCACTTGGTAGGCAGCGATGAAGGTGGTGTCGGCATCCTCATTGTCGGGCTTGATGATGAGGTGATGTGTCTTGGCCATGAGTTTGCGCATGAAGAGCAACGCCAGAATCACCCCCACCACGCCCATGGGATAGGTGACAGCGCATCCCAGAGCGGCGCCGCTGGCCGAGACGTTGAGCGACGAGAGAGTTTGCTGTGCGGCAGCGAGTGCAGGGGTGTTGGTCGTGGCACCGCACATGATGCCCACGGCGTCGGCAAGGTTGATGCCGCAAGTCCAGGGCATGAGCACGGTGAGCACAAGGCTCAATAACACGACGCATAGTGCCAGCAGATTGAGCGACAGCCCGCTGTTGTGCAGCGAGTTGAAGAAGCCTGGGCCAACCTGCACACCGAGTGCATAGACAAACAGCACGAGTCCGAAGTCTTGGGCATATCGCTGCATCATCGGGTCGATGGAGAGCCCTAGGCTGCCGGCCAGGATGCCTAGGAAAAAGACAAACGTCACGCCTAGCGAGATGCCCCACACCTTGACCTTGCCCAGAGTCAAGCCGCAGGCACACAGTATAGATAGCACAATGACGGCTTGCACAGCCGAGTGCTCTATGATAACGCTATGTAACCATTCATTCATAATCAAGGTGCAAAGTTACTCATTTTTTATTATATTAGTAGTGTGTGACGCAGGGTTATTTTCAAAAAGTGAAATCTATAAAGCAGGTTTTATTATGGAAATCTTTATTTTTTCGTTTTTATCGATTTTATCGAGATTATCGTTATTATCGATTTTATCGGATTTATCACTTTTATCACTTTTTTTGAGGTGTTTTGGACCAATTTTCTGGTCCAAAACAGAAGTGGGTTGCTTGTGGTGTGTTTCATTTTTCTTGTTTTTGTGCAAAAATAATGGGTGAACCATGATGGAGCACAATCAACTGGGCAACTTGAAACCGCCGCTGGGAGAACCGGAGATGGATGGACCACCGCAGGGGAATGGAGAGGGCTGTTACTGGGAGAGGGGGCTTGCATGATGAAAGGGGGCAGGTGGCTCGCGGGAGCACCCGCGAGAACTGGACTGCCGCAGGGGGTAGGG
>JAGHSP010000102.1 GCA_018065815.1 Candidatus Sodaliphilus limicaballi
TTTTTTTACTTCCCATAGAAAAAAGCTTGCTCTGCAAGCAAAAATGGAATTACACCGCACATAGTGCATTATCATTTTGAGGACAGAGTCCTCCATTATAAGGGAAGATCACTGGTCGCAGCACGGGCTTTGCCCACTTACCGCTGCTCACTCCCTTGAGCACGGTTCTTGGCGTGAGCCATATCAACTAAAAAAAATCATTTTCTTTTTTATTCTATACCAAGCCCCGGTTATACCAAAGTACCGTAACTGACAGTGTTTGGAAAAGTTAGAACAACTCTCACAATTATAACTGGACACTACTAATAATTTATCTTGCCATAAAGCGTTTGCGATCGAGATCGGGAAATCTTTCTATGGCATATCGCAGCATCGTGCGCGGCATTGACTGGCAACGTGGTTTGTCCTCGCCAGCTAGTGGTGTTGAGAGGTAGTGCCTCAGTCTGGTTTCATCTTTCTTACCCACTTCGCGCAATAGCCAGCCCACGGCCTTGTGAATGAGGTCATGCTTGTGGTGCATGAGAATGTCGGCAATGGCTATGCAGTCATCATGGTCGCCGGCACGCACCATTGCCATAGTTGAGACAATGGCTATGCGTTGTTCCCACAGGTCTTCGCTGCGGGCAAGCGTGTAAAGCAGGGTGCGGTCGCGGTCTTGCAGCCATCGCCCTAATATCTCGTAGCACGACAAGTCCACAAGATCCCAATTATTGATATATTCAGTGTGGTTCAGGTAAAATTCCACGCATCGTTGCCTGAGTGTTTCGTCTTTGCTGGCATGCTTGAACACCTGCACCAGCAACAACAGCGCGCACAGCCTGATCTCGTGCCATGGTGACACAATGAGCGGTTCCAAGTCATCGATTGTGCACCCGCGCCAGTGTTCCTTTACGATGGCTCGAGTAACAGGAACCTTGATACCCAAAAACTTATCACCCTCGCCATACTGTCCTGGTCCAGTCTTGAAAAAACGAGAAAGATGCTGAGCCTGCACCTCGTCGTGCATGGCCAGCATCTTATTCTCTATGTGCTTGCTCAATGATGTCATATTGATGTATCACTCGTCGGGGGTGTCGAGGTCAAAAGCTTTGCCGGTATATACAGGCTTGCGTTTCTCGAGGAACGAGTTGATGCCCTCACGGTAGTCCTTGCCGTTATACACCTTTGAGCGATAAGAATTAATCTTCTCAAAGCTCTCACTTGAAATCACGGTAGCGGCACGGCTCAAGATGCGGAACTGACGCTTGATAGCACTAATCGACATCACAGAGTTGCGACGCAACGGAGCCAACAATGTGGTCTCGAGCACCTCGTCGAGCTTGTCGGCAGGGGCAATACGGTTAACGAATCCCACGTTGAGTGCATCTTGCGCACTGATAGCCTCGGCCGTGAAGAACATCTCACGGGCTTTGTTAATACCTAGCTGATTGATGAAGTGCATGATACCCGAAGCGTTGTATGGTATGCCAATCTTAGCGGGAGTGATGGCAAATGTAGCGTCCTCCGAAGCCACAATCATGTCGCAGCTCACACACAGGTCGCAAGCACCGCCCCACACTGTGCCGCCAGCACAAGCAATCACGGGAATGGGAACATCTTGAACGGTGCGCAGCAGTTTCTCCATAGCCACGTCAAAACCCAGCGGGTCGCTGCCGTCTTGCGGCAACTCGCGTATGTCGTGTCCGGCACTCCACACACCCTTGCGGCATTGAGCTTTAATCACAATGCCCACGCACTCCTCGGCATAGGCGTTCTTTATCGCTTTGATCATGCGGTCGCACAACGCATCGCTCAGGCAGTTCAAGTGGTCAGGATTTGCCATCTCGATGAAACAGATGCGATCGATAATAGATACATTTACCATATTTCTATTCTTTAATTGTAATCTACTGCAAAGGTAGTCAAAAAAAACACAATATCAAAGAAAAAGCCACCCATACTCATCGCGAGCGGGGTGGCTTAAGGTAGGTTCTATTAAGTTTATTAATTATTTCGGTCGCTTTTGAGCCTGTTTTGGTATCTCCGACGGTCTCGACCATCGGTTACGATGCAGTGTAACGACTCCGTCGTTGCCAAAAATCTACTCAAAACATATCTCAAAATCGTCTCGACATAATTAATAGAACCCACCTAAAAGAATCTTATTGAGAGATTTACATTCGCTGTTTCATATTCTCTCCGGCACCAGTGCCTTTGTACTTCTTCTGTGCCTCGTTGAATTTCCAGGTCACGTTGAGTTCAAATGTGGTCTTAGCGGGATTATAGCAATCGAGTTCGCGCACGCCCATGATTGTTCCTTTGTTATCGTTTGTGCAGAAGGGGTCGATGACGCGCATGTCCACGTTGAGACGTCCTGCCTGACCCAGTGAGAACTCACGCTGTGCTCCCAGCACGGTGGTAAACTTGCCCCTAGTAATGCGGAAGTTGCAATAGTCACCACAGGTGCTGCCAAACATGTTTAGGTACAGGCGATAATTGCGGGGCAGCACAAAGTCGTTGCTCCATGAGAGCTGTACCAAGGGACGATTCATGGTGACCGTCTTTCCAGTCATGTCCATCAGCTTGTAGTCCTGGAAGCTCACGTAGGCACTGAACACAGGATGCCAGAATGAAATGACCGGGCGTGCATAGGCCGACAGGGTGAACTTGTTGAATGCCTGGTCGCTGTTGGCAGGGTGCAAGAGGCTCACATAGGGGTCTTCACTGCCAGGGAAGGGCTCAGTGAGCATGGTGATTAAGTCAATGTCGCGACCATAGGTAGCGCTCACATTGAGCCACTGGTAAGCCATGTTGAGCACCAGGTTGTGGATGTAGTTGGGCTTGAGGTAGGGATTACCGCGCTGATAAGTGTAGCGGTTGATATATATCGTGCTGTTAGTGAGGTTGTCATAGCTGGGACGGTTGATGTCCTTGCGGTAAGTGAGCGACAGCTGGGTCTTGCCCACGGGCATCGAGATCACTGCTGTGGGGAATATATCGCCATAACCACGGCTCATGCTCTCGTCCTTCACGCCAAAGTTCATATAGATGTTATCAAGGTGCTCATAGCGCAGACCTGCCTGAAGGAACACGCGGCCGAAACGACGGCCATAGTCAACGAATGCCGATGCCATGTTCTCGGTGATGACGTTGTCGCTAGCCTTGACGGGCAGCACATCGGAGCTCTCGTAGGTATAGATGTCGGTGCGGCGGTTGCGTGAGTACTCGCCGCCAAAGCTCAAATTACCTTCCCACACAGGATGTGCAAGCACGAGCTTAAATGCACACAAGTTATTGGTAGAGCGGGTGTGGTTGTCAACGATGTGATTTGCTGTCTCACCGCTGACATAGTCGGTCGTAGCCTCGGTGGTGTTGCTGTTGTCGGTGTTGCGGTTAAACAGCAGGTCCATGTTGAAATCAATCGACAGGTTCTTGACCTTGCCGCTATAATAACCGTTGACGATGTGAATGTGCTTGTCGCGGATGATGTCGAGGTTGCTCTCGCTGCGCTCCACCTTATCGCCGTTGAGATAAGAGTCGGTGTTGAGAAAGCCATGCGAACGGTTGCGTGTAGCAACGTCCCACTTGTAGAATGCACCGAATGAGTGGTTCTCGTTGACCATATAGTTGAACTGCAACTGGGGCGAATAGCCGTTGTAGCGAGTAAACTGCTCCTGTGTGCTCACTCCAGCATAGGCATCGGGACCAAGCATGTAGCGCAGCATGTTCTCTTGCAGCGACTTGCCACCGAATGTACCGGTCCACAGCGAAGCTGTGAGGTCGAGGCCACCGGTGCGGTAATTCACGTCGATGTTGTTGTGAATAGTACCGTTATACTGGTAATAGGCATCGAGGTTGTCCAGCACGCTGATGCCCTCGCCCTGCTGCTTCTTGAGCTGGATGCGCACCACGGCCTTGGTCGATGCCGAGTAGCGTGCACCGGGGTTCTGCACGATGTCAACGCTCTGAATCTGGTCAGAGCGCAAGCGGTCGAGCTCGTTCATGTCCATTACCTTGCGTCCGTTGATGTAAACCTCGGCAGCGCCACGGCCTATCACCTCTACCCCTTCGCCCTTGCCAGCCTTGAGCATGGGCAGCTTTGCGAGCAGGTCGGTAGTCGAACCAGATTTCTCAAGCACGCTGCCTGCCACAGTGGTGCGCAGGGCATCGCCCTTGATTTGTGTCTTGGGCAAAGTGCTCTTAACGACAACTTCGTCCAGTGTGATTTCCCAATGTTTCATTATCGAGTCAAGCTCCATGTCGAGCGAATCAGTCATCTGCACATTCTCCTGTGCTAACACAAGCAGTGCAAACAGTACTGCACCAAGCGTAATAATAAATCTCTTCATAAATGTCTAAACAATCTTTTTTACCATAAAATTTTCACGCTGCAAAATTACAAACGCTCCGTCTCACTGAATTGTAAAAAAAGGACATTCATGAAAATGGCATAGATTTCTAGACACATCAGGCAAAAAAAGCCACGGCTCCTGGTGTGGAACCGTGGCAATATGCTTATAATGATAAATCTTACTTGATCATCTGGCCAGCTACGTTGTAGCGAGCGTTATCCTTAACGATAACAACCTGACCGTTCTCGATAGTCTTGTAAGCCTTGCTTGCCTCAACCTTGATGTCGTTGATTGCAGTAACGGGATCTACGATTTCGCCAGTGCCAACCATTGTGAATGCAGCATCAGGGTCGCTATATCCGTCATATGCGTCGAGCATAGCAAGTACCCATCCGCCTTGCTCATCTTCCCAATCAACCCAAGAAGCAATCTCATAATCAAGCGCTTTGAGGGTCTTTGTGGTTTCATCCCAAGAGAGTGATGCATCTATTGGCTCCATATCTTCACTTGCACCATAGAGCTTGCAGTCCTCAAACTTCATGTCACCACCAATAAGGGTCTGATCCTGGTCACCCATAACCTGACCACCAGTAAAGACAACCTTACCATTGCTAATAGTACCTACAACCCATTTTATATTTTGCATGTTGGGAAAGAGGTTCTTAATATACATTTGATTACCAGAAGTAGCAACTAAGGCCTCCCATTCTAATTCTTCATAGAGTGAATAACTGTAACCTGTACAATTATACACTTCGATTTGAGCCTTAGCAGGAGGAGTTACTTCCTGAGCCTGAACTGAAACACCAGCAACGAGCATTGCTGCAACTAAAAGTAAAAATTTCTTCATAATAAATTGAATTTAATTAAAAGTAAATATTTAACTTCGCAAAATTAGTTATAATCACTCATATATG
>JAGHSP010000097.1 GCA_018065815.1 Candidatus Sodaliphilus limicaballi
CAGCGACTGGAAACTCTTCAGCACCATCGTGAAGATTGGTACTGATGTGGGTATTCCCGGCGACGTTGACAACAACGGCGAGGTTGACATCGCCGATGCCAATATCCACATCAACATCATGCTGGGCAAGGACAACGCAAGCAATTATGGCGGTCGTGCCGACGTCACTGGCGACAGTGTGGTCGACGTGAGCGATGTGAACGCAGTGCTCAACATCATGCTGGGTAAGTAATTAAACTGATTACATTAAATAGTTAATACAGGGAGTCGACAACGGCTCCCTGTATTAGTATATGCATATACCCAGACTTTATCATTTTCGTGCCAATTCGTGTGAATTAGTGGATAAAGATTATTGTCGTCAGGTAAAAAGAAAATATTTTTTTGAATTTTGATGGCTGACGCCTGGAAAATAGTGGACTCCGTCCACAAAATAATAATACCCTATCAATGAGGTGTTTCTATTTTGCTTGCGGAGCAAGCCATTTTCTTAGCAAAGCATAAATTATGCCAATGAAAATATTTTCTTTTTTCCAGACAACAATAAAACCATTAATGATTTAAGGACATTTTCCACGCACGCGCGCCCTTGCGCGCAAGCATATATAATAATAATTAAAAGGGGGCGGATAGTGTGGTAAAAATTAGTTTTAGTGGGAAATAATTCGTACCTTTGCAGTGTATTACACTAACCCGCTACAAAGGTTTATGATAACATTCTTCAAAAAAGGCGCTAAAACCGTTTATGCGGTCGAAAGCGACCACACTCTTTCTCCCTCTGAGACAAGTAAGATGGAGTGGCTCTTGCAGGGCACTCTAGTAGAAACTTCGGCTCTGGCCGGCACGTTTGTTGGCCCCCGTCGTGAAATGATAACTCCGTGGAGTACAAATGCCGTTGAAATTACTCAAAACATGAGTATGAACGGCATTTCTCGTATAGAGGAGTTTGCTGTTGCCCGCGGCAAGGAGCCCGAGCACGACCGCATGCTGCAACGCGTGTACCACACGCTGGACGCCGATGTGTTCACCGTCACCCATGAGCCCGATCCCATCGTCTATATCGACAACATCGAGGAGTATAACGTGCAGGAAGGCCTTGCGCTCAACCCCGAGGAGATGGACTACCTCAAGGGGCTTGCCGAGAAGCTTGGCCGTCCGCTCACCGACAGCGAGGTGTTCGGTTTCTCACAGGTAAACAGCGAGCACTGCCGCCACAAGATTTTCAACGGCACGCTCATCATCGACGGCGAAGAGAAGCCCATGTCGCTGTTCAAGCTCATCAAGAAGACATCACAGGAAAACCCCAACGGCCTCATTTCGGCCTATAAAGATAATGTGGCATTTGTGGAGGGTCCTGCCATCGAGCAGTTTGCCCCCGCCACTGCCGACGGTCCCGACTTCTTTGAGGTCAAGGACATCGAGAGCGTGATCTCGCTCAAAGCCGAGACCCACAACTTCCCCACCACAGTGGAGCCCTTCAACGGCGCTGCAACTGGCAGCGGCGGCGAGATACGCGACCGTCTGGGCGGCGGACGCGCCAGCCTGCCCCTGGCGGGAACAGCGGTCTATATGACATCATATCCCCGCACCGAGGCCCAGCGCAAGTGGGAACAGTGCACCATGCCTCCCCGCCCCTGGCTGTACCAGACCCCCGAGGAGATTCTCATAAAGGCCAGCAACGGCGCGAGCGACTTTGGCAACAAGTATGGCCAGCCTCTCATCTGCGGTTCGCTGCTCACCTTTGAGAACAACGAGAGCAAGGTGCCCTATGCCTATGACAAAGTGATCATGCTAGCCGGCGGCGTGGGATTTGCCCGCAAGCGCGATGCCCTCAAGGGTCATCCCGTGGCTGGCGAGAAGGTGGTGCTCATGGGCGGCGACAACTACCGCATCGGTATGGGCGGCGGCGCAGTGTCGAGCGTGAACACAGGCCAGTATAACAACTCTATCGAGCTCAACGCCGTGCAGCGTGCCAACCCCGAGATGCAGAAGCGTGTCTCTAACGTGATACGCGCCCTTGCCGAAGCCGAGGAGAACCCCATCGTGTCGATCCACGACCACGGTGCAGGCGGCCACCTCAATGCATTGAGCGAGCTCGTGGAGGAAACGGGCGGTAGAATTGACATGAGCCAGCTTCCCGTGGGCGACCCCACGCTGTCGTCAAAGGAAATCATCGGCAACGAGTCGCAGGAGCGCATGGGTATGGTGGTTGAGCCCAAGGACATCGACCACATTGCACGCATCGCCGAGCGTGAGCGTGCCCCGATGTATGTCGTGGGCGAGACCACAGGCGACGACCGCTTCGTCTTTGAGCAGAAGGATGGCGTCAAGCCCATCGACCTGGGCATGAAGGACATGTTCGGCAGTTCGCCCAAGACGGTGATGACCGACGTGACCGTGCCCCGCAAGCACAAGGCGGTGAAGACCGACAAGCGACTCATCGACCAGTACCTGGAAGACGTGCTTCAGCTCGAGGCTGTGGCATGCAAGGACTGGCTCACCAATAAGGTTGACCGCTCGGTGACCGGCCGCATCGCGCGCCAGCAGTGCCAGGGCGAGATTCAGCTGCCACTTAGCGACTGCGGCGTGGTGGCACTCGACTACACCGGCACAGCAGGTATCGCGACCTCGATAGGCCATGCGCCCCAGGCAGCCCTCATCGACCCCGCTGCGGGCTCGGTGCTCTCAATCGTAGAGTCGCTCACCAACATCGTGGGCGCCAACCTCAAGAACGGTCTCAAGAGCGTATCGTTGAGCGCCAACTGGATGTGGCCCTGCCGCAACGAGGGCGAGGACGCTCGCCTGTATAGCGCAGTGAAGGCTTGCAGCGACATGGCTTGCGCACTGGGCATCAACATCCCCACCGGCAAGGACAGCTTGTCGATGACACAGAAATATGGCAAGAAGAAAGTAGTTGCTCCCGGCACAGTAATCATCAGCGCAGCCGGCGAGGTGAGCGACGTGAAAAAGACAGTTTCGCCCGTGCTCCAGAACGTGAAGAGCGGCCTCTACTACGTGGACTTCAGCGGCAGCGACCTGCAGCTGGGCGGCTCGGCACTGGCACAAGCACTGGGCCAGACTGGCGACAAAGCTCCGCAAGTGGCAAGCGCGGCACTCGTGGCGTCGGCATTCAATGCCGTGCAACGCCTTGTTGATGAGCGTCTGCTGCTGGCAGCACATGACATCTCGGCAGGTGGTCTCATCACAGCCCTGCTCGAGATGACGTTTGCCAACGTGAACGGCGGCCTCGAACTCAACCTCGACGCACTGGACACCGACCTCGTGAAGGTACTCTTTGCCGAGAATCCCGCTCTCGTGATCCAGGTTGCAAGCAACAAGGCAAAGGCCGTTGAACGCATCCTTGCCGAGGCTGGCGTGAAGTTTATCTACATGGGCCAACCTCACAACGAACGCACCGTCACCGTGGAACACAACGGTGAGCAATATATGTTCTTCATCGACCACCTGCGCGACGTGTGGTACAAGTCGTCTTATCTGCTCGACCGCGCACAGAGCGGTGGCCGCTGGGCACAGGACCGCTTCGAGAACTACAAGAAGCAACCTCTGCGCCTGCGTCTGCCCAAGGGCTTCACCGGCCGTGCAGCCGACCTGGGCATCACTGGCAGCCGACACGAGCGCACAGGCATCAAGGCTGCTATCATACGCGAGAAAGGCGTGAACGGCGACCGTGAGATGGCTTACTCACTCTACTATGCAGGCTTCGACGTGAAGGACGTGCACATGACCGACCTGATGAGCGGCCGTGAGACACTTGACGACGTGAACATGATAGTGTTCTGCGGCGGATTCTCTAACAGCGACGTGCTGGGCAGCGCCAAGGGCTGGGCAAGCGGTTTCGTGTGGAACGAGAACGCCAAGAAGGCACTGGAGCGTTTCTATGCCCGTGAGGACACGTTGAGCCTGGGTATATGCAACGGTTGCCAGGTGATGATTGAACTCAACCTGCTCAACCCCGAGTACAGCAGCAAGCCTCACATGGACCACAACAACTCGCACAAGTTTGAGAGCGCATTCGTAAACCTGACTATACCCGAGAACAACTCTGTGATGTTCAAGTCGCTGAGCGGTAGCCGCCTGGGCATCTGGGTGGCTCACGGCGAGGGTAAGTTCAACCTGCCCGAGGGTGCCGACAAGTATAACATCGTGGCACAATACAGCTACAAGAGCTATCCCGGCAACCCCAACGGTTCGCCCCGTGGCATCGCCGGCATCGCAAGCGCCGACGGCCGTCACCTGGCAATGATGCCCCACCTGGAGCGCGCCATCTTCCCCTGGCAGTGCGCATGGTATCCCCAGAGCCACAAGCAAGACGAGGTAACCCCCTGGATCGAAGCCTTCGTCAACGCCCGCAACTGGATTGCCACTCGTAAAGGGTAAGAGTTTAAAGGTTTAAAGGTTTAAAGGTTTAAAGGTTTAAAGGTTTAAAGGTTTAGGAACTTAACCGAGTAACCAAAATAATAGGGAGTCGATGGCGGCTCCCTATTATAGTTTCTAAAATATTAGTGTTCGGTAAAAACGTCGGAGACGTAAGAGGCTCGGTTCACATGGAGCTGGCTCTCCGAGCCGCCGACATCTTCGATGTCACAACGCAAGCCCCCTATGATTAAATTTGTTATAATATATTTGTTACCAACAAGTTCTGGCTTAATTTCTTTTTTTTCAGGACAACACTTTCTAGTCTTTATGGATTAGTACAGGAGGCCGAATTGCCATAGTGGGATGACGTTTAGGTAGCCGGCCTCGATGTCGGCTTTCACGACGTAGGCGTCGGGGATGCCTGTTATCTGCTTTTGCTTCTTGTTGCGCCCGCCAGTGTCGGCTAGCATTGACGTGAATCTATTTTGTAGTTTTTCCATCGCCATCTAAATTTTGCACTATTTTCAGTGCATCTTTCAATAAAATTTGCACTATTTTCGGTGCAAATATACAACATCAATGCTATTCACACAAATTATTTTATGTTTTTGCACTGAATTTAGTGCAGTTTACGGCATTTTTTGCACCGTTTTCAGTGCAAACCACCTTAAAAGGTTACGACTAGGGACAGGTGGTGGGGGGCGGTGGTGAGGGTGGCATGGACTGGATGGCGGGTGGGATTGCCGGTGAAGAGATAGACGAACTCGTTGACAGGATCCACTAGCCAAGCAACAGTGTGGCCGAGCAGGCTGCTTCCGCACAGTCGGTAGTCGCTAGCAACGATGCTGCGCTTCACCTTGTAGAAGCACTCCCCTATCACGCTGCCCACTACTGGAGTAATGATGAGGTCCTGTATAGACGGATATTCCATGAATGCCTCGATGCCGTATTCCCAAAAGATGGTCGAGACGGCGGCCGAGTAGAGGGCGCTCTGCCACATGTTGAAGCCTCGTGAACGCGCCGACATGAAGTAGGCTGCTCCGCCATAGGGGTGGAGCACGTAGTCGAAGACGACATTGTCGTGATCCCACACAGGACCGTGGCTCACATGTTCCCACCATCGCTCGAACAACGGGGTGCAGTGCAGTTGTGCCTTGTTCCATGCGGTGGCATCTTCGGGCAGGAGTTCGAGCACTCCCAGGGTGACGAAACCTGCGCCATAGAGTGCGGCAGTGTTGTAGGCAAGTCCGCGCCAGTCGGGCATGGAGAGGGTGCGAGAGTAGGCGAAGTCATATATAGTGAGCTGCACACTGTCAACATCAACCGAGACACTATCGGCAACAGGCTGGGGATTTGCACTCATGCCGATAATCATTATTGCTGCTATCAAGACAAGAAGTCGTTTCATTTACCATTTTTTCGGGCAAAGATAAGTAGTGTGCAGCATTACATGGTGTCTTATTTGTCATGAAACATTATCCGTTTTTCGGCATAGGCGATATGCACCACTCACCGGACAAAATCAACCACTAATTGCTTCATTTTCTCGATTTGGGTATAAACAAAAGTAGCAACTTTACCTTAATTTACATATATGCGTATATTTGGACTTCTTATATGCCAAAAAGCAGATTATATAATCAAAAAGTAAACGATTTTATAAAATTAATTGGGCAGAAAACGGAGTTTTTAACTTATTTTTGATACCTTTGCAGTTAAAGACTACGAGTCCCCCAAAACCAGTCGTAAACATTTGAACGACTCCAAGTGCTTGGCGACTCAAGTGAATATACATTTGATATATGCTAGATTTCGTCATTCAAAATACAAACAAGTTTATTGCTTCGGTTCCTAAATCGAAGCGTAAACAATATGGGCAATTCTTTACGTCAAAAGCATCGGCTAAGTTCATGGCTGAGCTATTTAACGTAGATTTATCTTTGCCAGAGATAACAGTTCTTGATGCTGGTTGCGGAACAGGTGTTTTGACAGCAGCATGGATTGACATGGTGCGTAAGCTTGGTTACGATGGCATGATAAAAGTGACCTGTTATGAGACGGATACAACGGTAGTACCTATATTGATTGAGAACTTGGAGTACATTAAAGAGCATTGCCATATTGAATATGAAGTAAAAGTAGAGAACTACATAACCACTCAACATTTTGAACAAAACATGCTGTTTGGAGATGAACCACAGCAATACGACTACATTATTGGCAATCCCCCTTATAAAAAAATTCCTAAGGATGCTCTTGAAGCCAAATCAATGCCTTCTGTGTGCTATGGTGCTCCAAACTTGTATTCGCTATTCTGTTGCATGGGTATCCGCAACTTGAAGGATAATCAAGAGATGGTTTACATCATTCCTCGTTCGTGGACATCAGGAGCATACTTCGAATATTTTCGTCGTTATCTCTTTGATAATTGTGTTCTTACAGACATTCATTTGTTTGAAAGTCGCGATAAGGTGTTTGACGGAGAATCAGTACTTCAAGAAACTATAATAATTAAGTTGAAAAAACAAAGGCAGAAGCCCACTACGATTAGAATGACTACATCGTCAACATCGGATTTTTCTGACGTCAAGGCTTTTGACGCACCATACGATGCTGTTGTTGCCAAGAATCGTTATGTATTTCTTGTGACTAACAAAGAACAAGCTGATGTATTAGAGAAGGTGAACAAGATGCCGGCAACCCTTCCAACTATCAATATGCCGATGAAAACAGGCTTGATTGTTGATTTCCGTACTCGTGAAGTGTTGCGAAACGAAATGGAAGAAGGTTGTTATCCTCTTTTGTACTCTCAACACATCAAAGATGGTCGTGTGATTTGGCCGCAAGGCAAAGAAGGTGAATGCATTTTTACAGATAAGAAAGCTTTCCTACAAAAGAATGACAACTATTTGCTGGTTAAGCGTTTCACTGCAAAAGAAGAGAAACGCCGTTTACAATGCGGCATTTATCTAAAACAACGCTACCCTCAGTATGAATATATAAGTACGCAAAATAAAGTGAATTTTATTCAATGTGACTCGCCTTGTGTGACTTATGGATTGTATGTACTTTTGAACTCTACCTTATACGACGCATATTATAGGATTCTCAACGGATCTACCCAGGTCAACTCTACGGAGATAAACTCTATGCCTGTGCCTGAACGTAGTGTAATCGAAGAAATGGGACGAGCACTCATGCATAAAGAACTAACAGAAACGAATTGTAATCAGATTATAGAACAATGGATAAGATAACCAAAGCAAAACATATTCTCAAAGCAATAGGATTACCTGAACGTCAGCAAGCTGATCTTTGTGCACTGTCTCTTCTTGCCCTTGCTGGCATAAAAAAGTCATTAGCATGGAGTTCCGCAACTAATGAATGGATAAGGATTCATGACATAATAGCTTTCGTTAATAAGAACTATGGAACCAAGTATGCAGAAAATTCACGCGAGACATTCCGCAAACAAGCACTTCATCATTTTCGTACAGCAGCCATTGTAGAGGACAACGGTTTGGCAACCAATAGTCCTAACTATCGTTGGCGCCTGACGGAAGAATTTCTTTCGGTGCTTCAAGCAAATGCGACAGCTTCATGTATTGCCGAATTTAATAGCAAGCACGAACGCTTGATTGATGTTTATGCATCAAAGAAGCGTATGGAAATGATGCCCGTCAAAATCAACGGTATAGATTTTACTTTCAGTACTGGCAAACATAACGAATTACAAAAGGCTATTATTGAACAATTCGCTCCTCGATTCGCTCCCAACTGCGAATGTTTATACGTTGGCGACACAACAGAAAAAGATCTGGTTAAGAATGTTGAGCGTTTGTCTGAACTTGGTTTTGCAATCACTCTTCACGACAAAATGCCTGACGTTGTACTCTATCGCGAAGACAAAAACTGGATTTACTTTGTGGAATCGGTAACCTCGGTAGGTCCTATGGATCCGAAACGTATTGTAGAAATCAAGTCAATGACAGAGAATGTAGCAGCAGGAATGATTTATGTAACGGCATTCCATGATTTCAAAACATACAAGAAATTCTCAGAGCAACTTGCATGGGAAACTGAAGTCTGGATAGCAGAAATGCCCGACCACATGATTCACTTGAATGGTGATAAGTTCTTAGGTCCAAGATAAAGTTTCTTATATGAACAAGTTCCTCAACTCTTCCTTTACCATATAACGACACTGTCAATACCTATTCTCTCCTTATGCTGTTTTATTTATTCTGTTAATGCGAGATTGTGTCAAAGAATGATGCCATCAATGCAATAAGAACCATTCATAATGTTTATTAACGAAGCATCCTGCTGCGGGAAGGTGCAGCAGGATGCTTTGTAGATGGGTTTAACAGGATTATTTCAAAATCATGTTTATGAGTGTATTCACGTCGGTAATATCTACCGCACCGTCGCCGGTGACATCGGCACGTCCGCTGTATTTAGCAGCATTATCATAGCCCAGGATGATGTTGATGAGTGTATTCACATCGGTAATGTCAACAGCTCCGTCGCCATTGACGTCGCCAGGAATGCTTGCATACTGGTCGGTGATGTCCTTAACGGTGAACTTGTTGGTCAACGATGAGATCTCGAAGTAAGTATCCTTGTTGAGGCCGGTGATGTCGATGGTCTGGCCATTGTTGTCACCCTTGTTGAAGATGATGTTGAAGGTGTAGCCATCGGTTGCGATGTCGAATGTGTGATAGTAGAATGTATCGCCATTGATCACCTTGGTCGCTGTCTGCTTCTCGCCAGGCCATCCTCCCAGGAGCTGGGTGTTGCTGCCTGCCCATGCATAGAAGTAAACGTTGCTCCAATTATTGGGCTCGGTGGTGGGATCTTTGAGATAGATGGTAGCGGTGTAGGGCTTGAAGCCGTCGAAGATATACTCGCGAGAGATCACGCTGCGCACAGCACCCTCGAAGAGGACACCGGCTGTGAGCACTGTGTTCTTGGTGAACGTGAGTTTGAGCTGGCCGGTTGCGGTCTTGCTGTCGGCAGTGGGACGAGTGCCGTCGGTGGTGTAAACGATGGTTGCATTAGCATCGCTAGCCTTGACGGTTACCTCAACCTGATCCTCATAGTGACCGCTTGCCTTGTCGATGGTGAGCGTGGGAGCGGGAGACTCATAGTTGGTCACCTCGTGGTCGTAGTTGCCACTGATGTAGTAACCGTGGTTCTTGTAGGTGAGGTCGGCTGTCTGGTTGCCGTCAACGACGAAGATGATGTTAGCGGGAACGGTGGTGAGAGGACCGTCGTAAGTCCACTTGAAGATCTTGCGGGTCTTGTCGGCATTGGTGCCCATGAGTTCCATCTTCTGACCGGGCCAGCTGCCGCCAGTATAGTTGCCAGCATCGCCCCATACCCAGGTGGTGATGGTGTTGGCAGTGAGGGGAGCCTCGTAGAACACGCTGTAATCGTCCTCATTCACGATGGGAGTGTAAGGATCAAGGTCGATGGGATCAACGGGGTCGTCGCCGCCACCGCCGGTGATGTACTTAGTGTCGGGGTCGCCATCCTCTTCGTGGCCGTCCCATGAAAGAACAGAGCTTGAGGGCTTGGTGCTGCCATAGAGGAAGGGTTCATCCTCGCCAATCTTGCCAGGGCCGTTGAGCACATAGATGCGCATGTTGCCCTTGCCGCTGAATGAACCGGTGTTGAGGGTACCGTTAGTAACGGTGATGGTGTTGCCAGTGACAGCGTCGGTGTAGGTGCCGTTGAGCACACCAGTGAATGTGGCGCCGCCGTTGAGAGCAACGAGAACATAAGAGTCAACCTTGTCGTCGGTGTAACGGCGCTTGTAGGCGTAACCGTTTCCCGAGCAGCCGCTGGTGCTGTACTGTCCCTTGCGCAATGCAGGCACAGCGGCACGAATCTGGTTGAGTCGCTGCAAGTGGCGTGCGAGAGGATAAGAAAGAGTTGCCTTAACGTTGCCGCTTGCGCTCTTCACCTGACCGAAGTCACTAACCTCGAGGTCGCCAGTGAGGTAACCGCCGTAGTAAGCGCGGCCTGTGTTCTTGAGGGCCAGTTCGGGACCCTTGTCGATGGTGATACCCTTGCGGAACTCAATCTCGCTGCCGTAGTACACGCAGGGGATGCCGCGGAAGGTGAACATGAACGACATGTTCTCGGCCCACTGCTCGGTGCCGCCGTTGAAGCGTATGCCGTCGTTGGGACCGGGGCAATAGTCGTGAGAGTCAACGTAAACTACATTATAAGTAGCATCGTTGTAGTAGTTGTCGCTGCCAAAGAGCCCCCAGATGTTGCCCACGCTGTTGAAACCATAGTGCACGGGGAAGTCGATGATGTTGAGTCCGCTAGCCTGGCTGTAGTCGGGCTTGTGGTAGTTGTTGCCGTCGAGCCAAGCATTGTTGCTCTTGGGCTGTGAGCTAGAGCCGCCGCTAGTAGCTGCCTCCTGGAGGCAAAGCTTCTGGTTGTCGAGAGTAGCGGGGTCGGTGCTCTCGTAGATGGCTATTTTGTCCCAATAAGTGCCGTCGTTGTTCCACTGGCTGCGGAGCGCAGCAGGACTCTGCCATGTGTAGAAATAGGGAGAGAGAGCGGGCTGGTCGCGATAGGTAACGCTACCCTGGAAACGTGCGCACACCTCGGCATACATATAGAAGGGGCAACCGTTCAAGCGCTTGTGCTTGTACTGCTCGCCCAGCGCCTGGAACGCAGGCACGAATGTGGTGTTGAAAGTGAGTCGGCTGATGTGACCACCGGTATCGATGCGGAAACCGTCAACACCCATCTTGATGAATGAACCGTAACAGTCGATGAGGTAGTTATAGGTCTGGGGGTTCTCTGTGTTGAGGTCAACGCAGTCGCCTGCAATCTGTGCCCACCAGCGGTTAGGTTCGTCCCAGTTGAAGTTACCGTAGTGATGCCACAGGTTGTGGATATCGTGGTTCTGGTTGTCGGTATTCTTCATCTTGGTGAGACGATCGCTATACTGCTGTCCGCCAGGGAGGTTGTTGTAGTTGTCCTGGAGCTTGCCGCCATTTTTCTTGGTGAAGGGGATCATGCACTGGCTAATGTCGCTCTGGGGCTTGCTGTAGTCGCGGTCAAAGAGTTTGCACAGGTTGCCCTCGCCGAAGTTACCAGTGTGGTTGAGCACGATGTCGAGGATCACCTTCATGCCGCGTGCGTGAGCAGCGTCGATGAGGTCCTGGAAGTTGCAGTCCTCGCTCTCATAACGCTTGTCAACCTTGCTGAAGTCCATAGCGTGATAGCCGTGGTAGTCAAAGCCCGAGCCGTTCTGAACAATAGGAGTCACCCACACAGCAGTGAATCCTAAAGCCTTGATGTAATCAAGTTTCTCGATAAGCCCTTTGAAGTCACCACGCCAGTTAGGATCCTGGTTGCCAGCATCCTTAGCGCCGTCCCAGCAATAGGTGTTGTTACTCTTGTCGCCGTCGTAGAAACGGGTTGTCATCACAAAGTAGATGGTCTCGTCACGGAAATCAGTGCGGTCACCTACAAATGCTGCCCATGATTGCATTGCAACCAAGCACAACAACAGTGTAGCAAAAAATTTTTTCATTGACGTTAGGTTTAATAAAAACAGTAATAAAAAATTAATCAGCATCAATTATTGCACACATGTGCAATATCACAGTTTGCCGCTGCAAGCAGGGCAGAGGCCTTTAACCACATAGTTAACAGTAGCCATCACATATCCCTGAGGCAAGTCAACTGGTGGAATAGCGAGTGCAGGAAGGCAAAAAGTCTTCATGCAACGCTCGCAATAGAAATGCACATGAGTATCGTCGTCGTGCTCGTCATTATGACTCAGGCACAACTCGTAACGCGTGCCCTCACTGCTCTCAAGCGTATGAACAAGGTGGTGCTCCTTAAACAAAGCCAGAGTCCTGAAGATGCCACTCTTGTCGATAGTCCCTATCTCGTCCTCCAATTCTGAAAGCGAGTAAGACCCGTCGTGACGCGACATAGCTTGAGCCACAACAATGCGGTTAGCTGTGGGACGCACACCATGGTCGGTAAGCAGTTTTTCAATCTCCTGTGAATTCATCATGTGCAAAAATAAACAATTTCAACGCAAAGCAACGATTATCCTTCAATGCATATCTAATTATATCTATGCAATCGTTTTCGCATTTTTTTTAGATCACAAAAAAATAATAACTATATATCAATGGGACACTCGCGCTGATCTCACTGACTTCACTGATGAATTATATTATATATCCCTAAATTTCTTCGATTATATTATCTTCGAGATCCGTGAGATTTGCGCGGTGTGTCATCAAAAAAAATCTATTGGTGTTTAGTTACCTGCGACAAACGATGGGAACTAAATAAAATTACACTTTTTAACAAAATAAATTGCGTTGAGTTGAGCGAAATAGATTATCTTTGCGTGTGAAATTAACCTACTAGTATAGCTCTAATATGAGTATAATTAAGTCTTTCGACAAGTTGAAAGAAGAACTTGTCAAAAAAAGTGTGAGAAAAAAAGTTGCCGTTGTGTGGGCAGCCGACGACTCTACCCAACAAGCAGTAGCACAGACATTGAGCGACGGATTTGTCGAAGCAGTGTTTGTGGGTTATGTGCGAGAATTGCAAGAATTACCTTTGCTGCTTCCCCATCTTGACCATATCACGTTTATCGACGCCGCCACACCCGACGAGGCAGCAGAAATCGCCGTGTCGCTGGTGCGAGAGGGCAAAGCCGATGTGCTGATGAAAGGTCTCATCAACACCGACAACCTGTTGCGTGCAGTGCTCAACAAGGAAACCGGCATACTCACGCGAGGCAATGTGCTCACCCACATTTCCGTGGCACAGTTACCAGCCTACGACAAACTGTTGCTGTTCAGCGATGCTGCCGTGATCCCCTATCCCACCCACGAGCAACGCATCAAGCAAGTGGAATATGCCGCAGCCATGGTGCGCAGCCTGGGCATTGACGAGCCACGCATATCGCTGATTCATTGCAGCGAGAAAGTGAACGAAAAGCATTTCCCTCACACAGCAGGATACAAAGAAATCGCCGCTATGGGGCAGGCAGGCTCATTCGGCCGCTGCATCGTTGACGGTCCTCTCGACGTGAAGGTGTCGTGCTGCCGCGAGAGCATGGTCACCAAAGGCATCAGTTCGCCCATCGACGGGCAAGCCGATGTGCTCATTTTCCCCGACATCGAGGCGGGCAACACATTCTACAAGACTATCACGCTCTTTGCCGGAGCACAAACTGCTGGCGTGCTGCAAGGCCCCAACGCACCTGTGGTGCTGCCATCGCGCAGCGACAGCACGATGAGCAAATACAACAGCCTGGCAGTGGCAGTGATGAGCCTCACGCATTAATCCATTAAACTTTTAAACTCTTAAACCCTTAAACACTTAAACTTTTAAACACTTAAACTTTTAAACTTTTACTCCAATGCTGATTCTCGTAATTAACCCCGGGTCAACATCCACCAAGATAGCCGTTTACGACGGTTACACCCCTGTGCTGGTGAAGAGCATAAAGCACAAGACGCAAGACCTTGAGCACTTTGCCAAGGCAACCGACCAGTATGAATTTCGCAAACGCATTATCATAGACGAAATCAAAAACAACGACATCCCGTTCAAGTTTGATGCCGTGATAGGCCGTGGCGGGTTGACCAAACCATTGAGCGGCGGTGTGTATGAAGTGAACGAGAAAATGATGCACGACACCTGCGACGCCGAGCACCAGCACGCCTGCGACCTGGGCTGCCTCATCGCCCACGAGATAGCAAGCGAGATACCTGGTTGCCGCAGTTTCATCGCCGACCCCGTGGTGACCGACGAACTCAATGACTATGCCCGCGTGTGCGGTTCGCCCCTGATGCAGCGCAGCAGCATCTGGCACGCCCTCAACCAGCGCGCCATGGCACGCCGGTTTGCCCGCGAGCACAACACCAGCTATGAGGACGTGAACCTCATCGTGTGCCACCTGGGCGGCGGCATCTCTATAGCGGCCCATGAGCACGGCAAGGCTGTTGACGTGAACAATGCCCTTGACGGCGAAGGCCCGTTCTCGCCCGAGCGTGCCGGGACATTACCCGCCGTGGACCTGGTGAGGCTGTGCTACAGCGGACGCTTCACCGAGCAGGAGTTGCTGCAACGCATTGCCGGCAACGCCGGACTCACTGCACTGCTGGGCACTAACGACATGATGGAAGTGGACCAGCGCATCAAGAACGGCGACGAGAAAGCCAGATTCTATGTCGATGCAATGGCCTACCACATCGCCAAGAATATCACCGCCCAGGCAGCAGTGCTGTGTGGCAAGATAGATGCCATCATCCTCACCGGCGGCATGGCGCGATGGGACTACCTGGTGGAACACATCATGAAACGCGTGTCGTGGCTCGCACCCACACACATCTATCCCGGCGAGAACGAACTGGAGGCTCTGGCCCACAACGCCATTGCTGTGCTCAAAGGCAAGATTTCTCCCAAGACCTACGAATAAAGGCTACTACATCACGAAGGCGTGTCCACGAGTCGATAACTCATGGGCACGCCTTCGTGTATCAGAATAAAGGTGGGTTCTATTAATCCTCCTTGGGCCGTTGCACTACCTCAACCTGCTTACCCACTTGTGTTTTCTTCTCCACATCATAGGGGCGCTGGGCTACGGTTTCGCCCAGCATAGACTGCTGGGTGGCTTGTTGCGCTTCCATCACTTTCATGAAGTCGATAGCGTCCTCGCTCTCGTCTTTCTTTTTAGTATATACAAATCCCATAGTTAGTGCAATTACATTATTAATATAGCAAAATTAGCAAATATTATGCCAAAAATCACTATCTTTGCAAGGAAAAAAATAACATAAACATGAAAACGATAAAAAATATCGTTTTTGACCTGGGCGGCGTGGTGTTTGAGATTGACAAGAACCGAGCCATCGAGCATTTCAACGAGGTGGGCTTCGGTGACGCCAAGTCCTATCTTGACGCATTTGAGCAAGTGGGAATCTTCGGCCAGCTAGAGTCGGGGCAAATCACTGCCGAGGAATTCCGCGTGGAGTTGAGCAAGCTGGCAGGCAAGGAGATGACTCACGACGAGTGCAAGTATGGATGGACTGGTTACTACAAGTGCATGCACCAGCATATACTCGACGCCATCACCCACCTGCGCAAGCAAGGTTACCGCGTGAGCCTGCTGTCAAACACTAACCCCTACATGATGGAATGGGCACGCAGCAAGGACTTCGACGGCAATGGCAATCCCGTTGACTACTACTTCGACAAGCTCTACCTGAGCTATGAATGCAAGGTGATGAAACCCGCTGCACGCATCTTTGAGATTATGCTCGAGGGCGAAAACGCCAAGCCCGAGGAAACACTCTTCATCGATGACAGCCCGCACAACGTGGCAGCCGCGGCAGCACTGGGCATACACACCCTGCAACCTGCCAACGGCGAAGACTGGCGCGAGAAACTAAAACAAATACTTCAAGAATCATGAAAAAGATTTATATCGCTACATTATGCGCAGCAATGGCACTCACCGCCAGTGCGCAACAGGAATTGCACGGCGGTGCTAATGGCACACCAGCAATCAACCAAGACCACACCGTGACATTCTCAATCAAGGCTCCCGAGGCCAAGCAAGTGGTGCTGCACATGGATTATCAGCGCGACACCACCATGACTCGCAACACCGACGGCACATGGACACTGACCACCGCCCCGCTGGCGCCCGAGCTATATCGCTACAACTTCGTGGTTGACGGCGTGAAAGTGCTTGACACTAACAATGTGTATAGCATCAGAGACGTATCCACCGTGATGAGCGCATTCATCATCGACGGTGACAACTCACCTTGCCCCTACAGCGTGACCAATGTGGCGCACGGCAACGTAGCGCAAGTGTGGTATGACTCCCCCACCCTGGGCATGAAACGTCGCATGACGATATACACTCCAGCGGGATATGAAGAAGGACGCAACCGCTATCCCGTGTTCTACCTGCTGCACGGCAGCGGCGGCGACGAGACCGCATGGCTCGAGCACGGACGCGCGGCACAGATAGCCGACAACCTCATTGCCAACGGCAAGGCCGAGCCCATGATCATAGTGATGCCCAACGGCAACGTCGATGAGAAAGCAGCCCCCGGCGCTACCGAGGAAGGCCTCGTCAACCCCACCTTTGCCCACAAACAGTGGATGGAAGGCACGTTTGAAAGCTCGTTTGGCGACATCGTGAACTATGTCGATACCCACTACCGCACACTCAAGACCAAACGCAAACGTGCCATCGCCGGATTGTCGATGGGCGGTTACCACTCGCTCTACATCAGCGCCAACAATCCAAGCGACTATGGCTACGTGGGTCTGTTCTCGGCAGCAATCTATCCTATGAAAGGCGTGAAGTCGCCCATCTATGACGACCTTGAAGGTAAACTCAAAATCCAGTTCCAGCAGCGTCCGCGACTCTACTGGATAGGCATAGGCGAGGATGATTTCCTCTACAAGGACAATGCAAAGTACACCCGCATGCTCGACAAAAATCGCATACGTTACACCTACTTTGAGTCAACCGGCGGCCACGAATGGCGCAACTGGCGCAAATACCTCCTAGAGTTCATGCCGCAGCTCTTCAAGTAACCGAGAAAACAGTAACTATTCAATAGATTTTTTGCAGATTCCCCGCGCGGATCTCACTGATTTAACGGATTTTTATTGAAGAAATATTAACAACGTGAGGTTGGAAGCAAAAACGCACAAAGCTTGCTTTGGGTGTGTTGGCTTCCAGCCTCTCATTGCTTAATAAAAAATCAGTGGGATTTGTGAAATCCGTGCGGGGAGTCCCATTGCTGAATAGTTACCTCTAATTTACTGCTCTATTAATTTTTGTTAATTTACAAACAAATCATTCCCGATATGATGTGATTATAGAAATGATTTTGTAAATTTGCAACGTTGCACATATTGTGCGGCAAGACATATTTAGAAAGCGTTAAGCTTTTCCATCTGTCGCGAATCTGGACAATTTGCTAGTAGATTGGGAAAGGTGAACGCCTCTTTGGTACCGTCTATGTACTTAATCGTCATATACCTGCCAAGAGTGTGAGTCATCGTTAGATCCATCTACTAGGCAGTCCAGAGCCTGCGGCAGGGATTAGTTTCGGAGGCTCGCACTTTTCTTTTTATGCCTTCTACATTAACAACTTTTGTTAGCCATTCCTCATCGAGCCCCGGGAATATCATGAAACGTGATGAAAAAATTTCTTTTTGCTATTGCACTTACGTCTGCAATGGGGTTGGTATCTTGCGATGAGGGAGATATTGTAAATTTTACCCATGAGTTAACTAATTACAAATCAAGAGACTTGTTCATTGGCACCAAGGATCTCTCAGGAGAATGGCTTAACTACAACTTTAACGATGCCACTATTGACTTAAAATGTGAACAGAGTAAAAAATATGCGTTTATAACCTCTGTTGATACAACCTTTAACGATAAAGGTCTCCCAGAAAAATTCTTCTATCATGAAGATTTGAACGACTCTATTGCTAAGTATGTCGGTCCAGAATACCGTCTTCCCACACTCGCTGAGTTCCAAAATTTATTACAGCGTGCAGCCCGCCGCGAGACAACCTTCAACGGAGTTGCTGGCTATGTGTTCAAGTGCAACGACAAGACATTATTCTTCCCATACGGAACATACCTAACAGGCTCAGTTGTCTCAGGCTATAAGGGAGAAAAGAGACTAGTATATGTATATAAACTTGCCAAGGGCGATGCCATCACCTACGATGCCGCAGGCAATAACCCACAAAAGGCAGAACACTACATACGTCCAGTGAGAAAACTCGCAAAAGAAATGAAATAGTAAACTTAATAATCACATTATCAAATGAAAAAAGTCCTTTTATTATTATGTGTGCTAATGTCACTTACTTCATTGGCGCAAACAAAAACCACAAGAATTCAGGAAACTCAAGCACGATTGCTGGATGTAACTACTAACGCCTACGTAAAGCCTTTAACAGTAGAATTAAAGGTGATTTCGGGACGAACTGTTGACTCTTGGAAACTTTCTAAAGAACAAGTTGAGAACGACTTTAGAGGTAGTGTTGCCAACATTCGCAGTTGGGCTGTGTACATGGCTTCACGCAAGCATGATTGCGATCTCATGGTGGCTGCAACATTCAATTTCCGATCACTCGAAAATGGTGATGGCTATGAGATTGAAATCGTAGGATTCCCTGCTGTTTTCCAGAATTGGGCTACCGTTACCGAGAACGACATGTATTGGATAAATCTTGAGAACTCAAATAGAAAGAGTGAGAAAGAAAAAACTAATTCAATTAATAAACACTAATCAAAATTCAAATTATGAAGAAAGTATTTAGTTTATTGGCAGTGGCTCTGATGGCTACCACTGCAAGTGCTCAAATCGTGAGCTCTAACTCAAGAAATGTCACAAGTGAACCAGGAGACTATTCTGCCTACAATCGCTTTTCATTGAATTACCAACAGTTTAAAGCGACTTCACACGGATATACATCTGATGGAGTTGATGGGGTTAATGTTGAATTCGTGCATGGGTTTAATGTTTTGAAAAGCCAACCACTATATGTAGAAACAGGTATTAGTGCATCTTACGCTAAAAAAAAGGATCTTATTGAAGCAGTACGCATAGGGGTACCTGTTAATGTTGCTTACAAATACACATTCCAATCGGCAAACGTTTGGGTTCAACCCTTTGTAGGATTAGATTTGATTTGCAACGCTTATGTTGACGATAGCGAAGGTCTCAAGCGAGTTCAAGGCGGTTGGCACATTGGTACAAACATCGGCTATAAACAAATTAATATCGGCTTTAAATACGGTAGCGATTTTACCAATATGTATGATGAAATCAAAACCAAAGGTTTCACAATCGGTTTAGGATATAATTTTTAAACGAGGTTAGTAAATATTTTTTTTGACGGATAGTGATGGTTCAATTTCGTCACTGTCCGTCAATTAAAAGGTAGTTAACTATGAAAAAAGTATTTAGTTTATTGGCTGTGGCTCTGATGGCAGCCACCGCAAGTGCTCAAATCGTGAGTTCAAATTCAAGAAACGAAACAAACGAACCAGGAGAATATCCTGCTGGTTGGAACTCAATAACTCTTGAATATAATAATTGGGGAGCAAATGTTCCTGGAGGAATGAACTATTTTGTAGAAACAAAAGGCTTTCCAACATCATTGAATGGAATTTCATTGGGTTATAAGAAGGCTTTTAAAGTAGTAAAAGAACTTCCATTATACCTAGAAACAGGTCTTGATGTACAAGTAGCTTTAGGTTCTAATACAAAATTAGAGGACCACTATTTTGATTACGACGACGTATATTACGAAGTCGCTACAGAACAAAAAAGAAAAATATTTGTACTTTCTGCTAAATTACCTGTCTCAGTAATGTATCACTGGACTTTACCTAATAGAAACATAGCAATTGAGCCATTAGTTGGACTTAACCTTAAGGTTCTGGCTTATGGTAAAATTACAGAAGACTATTATGTCAACAGGGAGAAGAAAATATCCAATACATACGATGTATTTAACAAAAAAGACATGGCAAGTTTGTTGGGTGATAAATATGGCACCTCGAATCGTTGTCTTTTTGGATTTCATTTAGGAGTAAATGCAGTGATTAAAGAAAAGTACTCTCTTGGTATTAGATATGACAAAGATTTTACCAATTTTCATAGTGCCGGTTTAAAATTCCACTGCTTAAATGTCGCACTTGGTTATCGATTTTGATAAATAATCTTGTAGTAAATAAAAATGATGGGGGCGGGAGAACCTAAGAATCTCGTGGGAAATCCAGCTATAACAGAACTGAGCGAGAAATGGACTAAGTGAGAATACTCGCAAAAGAAATGAAATAGTAAACTAGTTGTATCGTTAGGATATCGCTTCAAGTAATCTATAGTTAGTAAATAAAACTTGATGCTGGCGGGATGCAGAGGGTGAATTTTCCCTGCATCCCGCCATTTTTTGTTAGAATTTTGCTATCTTTGTGCTTGAAAATAGAAAATGCCTGATTTTCTTGCGGGAGGACAGGACTCGCGGGAAATCCCGCGAGCACAGAACCAAGGAAGCCACGAGGATGATGATGGCGCGAAGATGGTGGCATTATGATAAAAAGCGAGACACAACACTCGATGCATCGACGGGCATTGTGGCACGACTATCGTGACCCAGGTCTCTATATGATTACCCTTGTGGTTAATGACCGCAAGCCACTGCTTGGCACGCTGATTGAGGACAACGGGCAGGCTTGTATCGAGCACAGCATGCTTGGAAAGGCAATTATCAACGAGGAGATAAACAAGATTTCCCACTTCTACCCGATGGTAGAGGTGTGGAAGATATGTGTCATGCCTGACCACATCCACATAATTCTTAACGTGAAGACGGCGATGCCCCCAGGGAAGCACCTGGGTAATGTCGTTTATGGATTTAAAACTGGATGCACCCGGGTGCTATGGAAGATAATGGCAGAGGGAGAACCCTCGCCCACACCTGGCGATCCATTTGTCGAGGGAAATTCCTCGACCACTCAACCTAGCGGTCCTGTTGCCGAGGGGTCTCCCTCGGCCATGAAGCCTCTCCTCTTTGAAAACGGCTACAACGACAAGATTCTCAAGGGAAAAGACCAGCTCAAGCACTGGAAACGATACCTTGACGACAATCCCCGTCGCCTGATGCTCAAGCGCAAGCACCCCGACCTGTTCACCGTGATGCACGATGTTACCGTCAATGGCCAGCAGTGCCATGCCGTGGGCAACATTTTCCTGCTTGACAATCCATGCAAAACGGCAGTTATCGTCCACAGGCGGTATAGCGACACTACATTCCAGCAACTAAAGCAAGAATGGCTTGCCGTGGGCGAAGCAGGCGGCGTGTTGGTGAGTGCGGCTATCGCTCCTCGCGAAAAAGAAGTCCTGCGCGAAGCTATGGACCGAGGGTACAGTATCATCTTGTTGCGCGAGAACGGCTTCCCTCTATTATATAAGCCTGCTGGCGAAGCATTCAACGCTTGTGCTCAAGGTGTTTTACTACAAATCAGTCCC
>JAGHSP010000160.1 GCA_018065815.1 Candidatus Sodaliphilus limicaballi
AAGAAATAGATAGGGAGAAGAGGTGAAACATCCCTTTGGGGATGTGATATGGTAGGCAGCCATGCAGGCGTGCCATGGGTACGCCGAAATGGCTGTAAAAAATAGATAATAATTGCCCGTGCCTTTAGGTACGGAATAACTAAGCAGCAAATAACTTGCTACCACAGCATGTGATATTATTTTAATCTCCTTTTTATCCCATACCTAAAGGCATGGTATCTTGTAATATCTTTTTTCCAGCCATATCGTCCTGCAAATGCAGTCCTTCATGGCTGGCTACCTTATTCCATCCCGCTGGGATGAGCTCAACGTGATACAAACCAGAAAAATCCGCTGATCCGAGGTTCTAGAATTCCTCAAGCCGGCGTGCAATCGTTTGCACTTTTTATTATGTGCTATTACACAATCAGATTAGCGGAAACTTGACGTTTTCAATTAACTTTGTTATTTAGAAA
The DNA here is from genome assembly GCA_018065815.1 of Candidatus Sodaliphilus limicaballi. GTDB lineage: Bacteria > Bacteroidota > Bacteroidia > Bacteroidales > Muribaculaceae > Sodaliphilus > Sodaliphilus limicaballi. The sequence continues at coordinate 456 of JAGHSP010000160.1, forward strand.
AATAATATCCACAAAAACTATATTTCTATGAAAAAACTTCTGCTCAGCTTATTCACCCTGGCAGCCCCCGTGATCGCGATGGCTACCGGATGGCCGTCAAACTATAGCGGCGTGATGCTACAAGGATTCTATTGGGACAGCTACAGCGAGTCTAGATGGACCAACCTCACGTCCAAGGCCGACCTCTACTCACAATACTTCGACCTCATCTGGGTGCCCAACTCAAGCAACTGCCAAGGACAAAGCATGGGCTACAACCCTGTTTACTGGTTTAACCATACCAGCACATTCGGCAACGAGAGCACCCTGCGCACAATGATCAACACCTACAAGGAGAAAAACGTGGGCATCATTGAGGATGTGGTCATCAACCACAAGAACGGCAAGAGCAACTGGTGTGACTTCCCCAATGAGAGCTGGAACGGAAACGACATCACATGGTCGCTCGCCGACATCTGCAAGAACGACGAGGCAGCCAGCCACGGCTATAAGCCCACCGGAGCTAACGACACTGGCGAGAACTTCGATGGCTCGCGCGACCTGGACCACACCAGCGCCAATGTGCAGAAGAATGTAAAGGTGTATCTCGACTTCCTGCTCAATGACCTGGGCTACGCGGGATTCCGCTACGACATGGTCAAGGGCTACGGAGCGCAGTACACCAAGATGTATAACCAGAGCGCTAAACCCAAGTTCAGCGTGGGCGAGTACTACGACGGCAACCACGACCTGGTGGGCAACTGGATCAAAGGCACCGGCTACGAGAGCGCAGCTTTCGACTTCCCCCTCAAGTTCGTCATGAACCGCGCTTTCGGCGGCGAGAACTGGAGCGAGCTCAACTACAAGGGACTTGCAGGCGACCCCAACTACAACCAGTTTGCAGTCACCTTCGTCGATAACCACGACACCTACCGCGACGACTACAACAAACTGGGCAAGAACGTGCTTGCCGCCAACGCATTCATCCTGGCGTTGCCCGGCACTCCCTGTATCTTCCTCCCCCACTTCAACCAGTACCAAGCCGAGATAGGCAAGATGATCAAGGCTCGCAAGGCTGCCGGCATCAACAACAACAGCAGCATCCTCCAGCAGGGTCAGCAAGGCGGCGGCTACGTGATGAAGGTGCAAGGCACCAAGGGCTCTGTGCTCATCATCGTGGGCTATGTCGATGGCGTTGACACTAAGGGCTACACCCTCGTGAGCACCGGCACCAACTATGCCTACTTCGTGAGCGAAGGCGGTGGCGACGATCCCACTCCCGACCCCGAGAAGAAGGACATCAACGTGTATGTAAAGGCAGTCAAGGCTCCCTACGTGTATGCATGGAGCGGCACCGGCACACTGCTCAGCGCAGCTTGGCCCGGCGACCAGGTCACAAAGACCACCAAAACCAGCGACGGCACCAAGTGGTACACCACCACCTACAACGCCTCTACATTTAACATCGTGCTCAACAACGGTGACGGCGGCCAGACTGCCGACATCACCGGCATCAGCAAGGATATCTACCTGCAATATAACGGCACCACCGGCTACACCGACCTGACCAGCCAGTACAGCGGCGACACCACCAGCGTGCAGCTCCCCGAGTGCGCTAAATGGCTCGAAGGCAAGCTCTTCTGCTACTTCGAGGGCAACGAGACCTACACTGCACCCAACATCTGGGCATGGAATGCTAATGGCGACTTCAACGGCGGCACATGGCCCGGAACCAAGCTCACAGCAGTGGGCAAGACAGCCAAGGGCAACACCGTGTATCTGTGGGACGGCGGCAAGCTCGACGAGAACAACATCCCCGACGGACTCGTGTTCAGCACCGGCACAGGCTCACCGCAAACCAGCGACTTCATCTTCAACAACGGCGGTTACTACACGACAAGCGGCATGGTGGCAGTTGTGCCCAAGCCCGCTAAGCCCGACTACCCCACCGGCGACGTCAACGGCGACAAAGAAGTAGATATCACCGATGTCAACACCCTCATCAACGTCATCATGGGCAAGGAACAGGCAAGCAAGTATGAAGGTCGCGCCGACGTCAACGGTGACGGACTTGTTGACATCACCGACGTCAACATAATCATCAACCTCCTCCTGGGCAAGTAAGACTTTTCAACATATTGGAACCCGTTTGAGTTCCAATATGTTGCCCCGATTAACGTCCTGCTGGACGCACCCACCTGTTGATACTATACCCCCACCGCCACTACGTTCGGCGGTGGGGGTTATTTAGATATTGTCCTGCCGGACAACAAATTAGCAATAATTGCTATAAAAGCTAAATTTGAGTTTTTATTTTATGCTTATTTTCAGTGTATTTCAAGCGCCATCACATAAATACGAACTAGATGCAGACTCCCTCAAAGAAGTGGCGCTTCGCTTGAAATCAACTAAAAATTAACATAAAATTTATTCTTCGCCAACATCCTCTTGCTGCACAAAAGTGCTAGCAGATATATTCCTAACTCAACTTTAGCACATGGAACCATTTGAGTTTCACCTGTTTGCTCCGATTAGCGTCCTACTGGACGCACAACTACATTCAGGCTTGCCCCCACCGCCACTTCGTTCGGCGGTGGGGGTTATTCAGGTATTGTCCTGCCGGACAACAAATTAGCAATAATTGCTATAAAAGCTAAAGTTGAGTTAATATTACTTCAATAAAAAATCCGTGAAATCCGTGAGATCTGCGCGGGGAATCTGTAAAAAAATCGTATCAACTGTATAGTTACTTTACCGGACACTAATGTTTAAAAAATTATCCTCCGTGGGTGTGAATGTGCGGGTTTGCGGGGTGGTGTGCAATCGTTTGCACTAATATATTGTACAAGATACAATAATGAAATTTGGTAAATTGCACAAAATCACTTAATTTTGCACATACGAACAACCGCATACCTCAAAAAACTTAAATATGAAGAAAATACTGTCAACCATCGTTGCGCTTGCAACAACTGTTTCATTATTTGCCCAGGGCTGCCTTCACAGTATGAGGGCGTGATGCTGCAAGGTTTCTATTGGG
>JAGHSP010000215.1 GCA_018065815.1 Candidatus Sodaliphilus limicaballi
CATCCTCAAGGACTGGAGCAACGGCCTGCTTCTCGAAGACGAGGAGATCGACAAGGAGCGTGGCGTGATTCACGAGGAGTGGCGCCTGCGCAGCAGCGCAACACAGCGCATGCTCGAGCGCAACCTCGAGACCCTGTACCCCGGTTCTAAGTACGGCAAGCGCATGCCCATCGGCTTGATGAGCGTCATCGACAACTTCAAGTACGAGGAAATACGCAACTACTACCACAAGTGGTACCGTCCCGACAACCAGGCAATCGTTGTCGTTGGTGACATTGACGTTGACCGCACCGAGGCTAAGATCAAGGAGATGTTCGGTTCAATCCCCGCTCCCGCAGCCGATGCAGCACAGGTTGTTGACGAGGTAGTTCCCGATAACGACGACATGATTGTAGTTGTTGACAAGGACAAGGAGATGCAGTATAGCATCGTTGAGGTGATGTTCAAGCACGAGGCAACCAAGCCCGAGGAGAAGTCTTCAATGATGTACCTCATGCAGGACTATGCACTCGACATGGTGAGCAGCATGCTCAATGCACGCTTTGCCGAGAAAGCACAGGAGCCCGACTGCCCCTTCATCCAGGCAAGCGCTAGCGACGGCCAGTACATCTTTGCCAAGACATGCGAGGCCTTCACCGTTTCGGCTCTGCCCAAGCCCGGCATGACCGAGCAGGCTACCAAGGCTGTCATCACCGAGGTTAAGCGTGCCCTGCAGCACGGCTTCACTGGCACCGAGTACATCCGTGCACGCGAGGAGTATATGAGCCGCCTCGAGAAGCAGTATAACGAGCGCAACAAGGTCTCTAACGAGAGCTACGGCCGCAGCTATGCAGCGCACTACCTGAGCAACGAGCCCATCCCCTCAGTTGAGGATGAGTACACAATCATGAGCCAGATTGTTCCCAACCTGCCCGTTGAGGCTATCAACCAGCTTCTCCCCCAGCTCGTAAGCAAGGACGAGAAGAACGTGGTTGTCCTCAACCTCAACCAGGAGAAGGACGGCGCTACTTACCCCGATGTTGCAGTTCTCAAGACTGCTGTTAACGAGGCACGCAACGCCGAGGTTGAAGCATATGTTGACAACGTGAAGGACGAGCCCCTCATCGCCAACCTGCCCAAGGCTGGTACCATCGTTAAGGAGAAGGCTGGTGACAAGTTCGGTTACACTGAACTCACACTGAGCAACGGCGCTAAGGTTATCCTCAAGAAGACCGACTACAAGGAGAACGAAATCATCATGCAGGCCGAGTCTAAGGGCGGTAGCTCTCTCTACGACCAGAAGGACTATGCTAACATCGCTATGTTTGACTATGCTAACATGGTGAGCGGTCTTGGCGAGTTTGACAACACCGAGCTCGAGAAGGCACTTGCAGGCAAGCAGGCACACGTGAGCATGTCGCTCTCTACAAGTTACGAGCGCCTGAGCGGTAAGTCTACCGTTAAGGACCTCGAGACAATGTTCCAGCTCGCTTACCTTCGCATGACCGACGTTCGCAAGGATGAGAAGGCTTACAACAACCTCATGACACAGCTTGAGACAGTTCTCAAGAACAAGGACCTGCAGCCCGAGGCTGTATTCGCCGATTCAGTGAACAACACTATCGAGAACCACTCATGGCGTGAGCTCCCCTTCAACGCCGAGAACCTCAAGGACGTGAACTACGACCGCATCATGCAGATGACCAAGGAGCGCACAGCTAACGCTGCCGACTTCACATTCTACTTCGTAGGTAACTTCGACGAGAAGGTTATCCGTGAGTACATCTGCCAGTATATCGCTTCGCTGCCCGCCCAGAAGGGTAAGGCCGAGAACTATAACAACGTTGCCGAGCGTCCCAGCAAGGACGTTGTGAACGAGTTCACTCGCAAGATGGAAACTCCCAAGGCCAACGCGCGCATGTACTGGTACACATTCAACAACCAGCCCAGCAGCATTGAAAATTCTGTAAAGGTTAAGATGGCTGCTCAGGTACTCGACAAGATTTACCTGAAGAAGATCCGTGAGGATGCAGGTGCCGCTTACTCGGCAGGTGCACACGGTGGCGAGCAGACTATCGGCGACATGACTTACACTTATATCCTGGGTTCTTGCCCCTTCAAGCCCGACATGAAGGATCTCGCAATAGGCATCATGCGCGAGGAGATCAACACTGTTGCTACAACAGTCGACGAGGCAACCCTCAAGGACATCAAGGAAGTGATGATCAAGGACTACGAGTCAAACTGCAAGGAGAACGGCTACTGGATGGGCGTTATCAATTCTTACGTGAGCCGCGGCAAGGATGTCCACAGCGACTACAAGGCTGCTATCGAGGCACAGACTCCCGCATCGGTTAGCGCATTCGTCAAGAACGTGCTTCTGGCTAAGGGTACCCACGTAGAGGTAATCATGCTCCCCGAGGAGTAATCCTTGATAAAAGCAACGCAATAGCAAGCCCTGCTACCATCACGGTGGCAGGGCTTTTTAGGTGCGACTATTCACCAAAGGGTAATCTCACGCAGATTTCGCAGATGACGCAGATTTAATCTATTCAATTTATTGCTGTCCGGTTAAAGTTGCGAGAGTTGTACTAACTTCTCCAAACACTGTTAGTTACGCCACTTTGGTATAACCCGGGCTATCTGTGAGGTAATTCCATTTTGCTTGCAGAGCAAGCTATTTTCCAAGCGAAGCATAAAAATCATAATAAAAATATTTTCTTTTTTTACCGGACAACAAAATATTCAGTTATAATATCTTCGTGATCCGTGAGATACGCGCGGGGT
>JAGHSP010000124.1 GCA_018065815.1 Candidatus Sodaliphilus limicaballi
ATTTATCTAAATAATTATTTCCATTTTCAATAAAATCAATTAACTTTGCATTTGGGTTTATAACTCGGCGTTTGCCGGAACTACTAAAATTAATCAATAACTGAACAATGAAAAAATTCATACTTTTATCTTGTGTGTTACTGTCCTTGACCAGCTGCGAGGCCTTGCTCAACAACCTGAACAAGAACCGCGATGACCAGCACACATCTACCGGCACAGTTTATAACACCAGCAACCAGCATGACAACCATTACTACAATAACGGTTACAACAATGGTTACAACAATGGTTACAATAACGGCCACAACAGCAGCGGGCAGCATGTCACCCAGAACACCGGCAGCAATGCACCAGGGCAACACGTGACACAGACGGGCAACAACGCCACCGGTTACTACACAAATCCCAACCAGGGACCTGGCAATCACTACAACGGACAACCGAACTACAACAACCACAACGGACAAGTGAATCACAACGACCGCTGGGACGACACGCGCCGTCCTGTGGTGGGCGACATCGTGCAGTCTCTGCCCGACCGCAACGTGAAGACAGTGACAGTCAATGGCGAGAAACTCTATCTCTACCAGGGCATCTACTACAAGGCCATCCGCACCAATTCAGGTACCGCCTACAAGGTTGTGGGTCATCAAAACTAAATAGCTAGAAATACTAGATAACCATCTAGATAACCTATAAAAGACCACGATTGCCAGCTGGCAACCGTGGTTTTTAATTTTATTTCCTTCGCGTGAGTGATTAGAACTCTGCGTTATTGGGAGTGCGGGGGAAGGGGATGACGTCGCGGATGTTCTGCATGCCAGTCACGAACAGGATGAGGCGCTCGAAACCGAGACCAAAACCTGCGTGGGGGCATGTTCCGTACTTGCGAGTGTCAAGATACCACCACATATCCTTTGCGGGGATGTTGCGGCGCTCTATCTCGCTGTTGAGGATATCGAGGCTCTCTTCACGAACCGATCCGCCGATAATCTCGCCTATCTGCGGGAACAGCACGTCGGTGCCCTGAACGGTGCGACGCTCTTCGGGCTCGTTGTTCTGCTCCATATAGAAGGCCTTGATCTCGCGGGGATAGTTATAGAGGATAACCGGTTTCTTGAAGTGTGTCTCCACGAGATAACGCTCGTGCTCGCTTGCAAGGTCGCCGCCCCACTGAATGGGGAATTCAAACTTCACGCCACTGGCAATAGCCTCCTCAAGGATCTTTATGCCCTCGGTGTATTCGAGGCGTACAAAGTCACCAGCAATGATGCCCTCAAGACGCTCGATGAGCTTGTGCTCTTTGTCGATCATCTTGTTGAGGAACTCAAGGTCGTCTTTGCAGTTGTCAAGCGCCCACTTTACGCAGAACTTGATGAAGTCCTCCTCCAGGTCCATGAGACCGTTGAGTTCAAGGAAAGCAACTTCGGGCTCAATCATCCAGAACTCTGCCAGGTGACGAGGGGTGTTGCTCTTCTCGGCACGGAATGTGGGGCCGAAAGTATAGATAGCGCCCAGCGCAGTTGCAGCAAGTTCGCCTTCGAGCTGGCCGCTCACTGTGAGTGAGGTCATCTTGCCGAAGAAGTCGTCATCATATCTGATTTGTCCTTGCTCATCCTTTTCGAGCTTATAGAGGTTCTTGGTGGTCACCTGGAACATCTCGCCTGCACCCTCGCAGTCGCTTGCTGTGATGAGGGGAGCGTGGAAGTAGAAGTAGCCATGCTGGTGGAAATAAGTGTGCACAGCCATCGCCATGTGGTGACGAATGCGGAACACGGCACCGAAGGTGTTGGTGCGCAGACGCATGTGGGCATGCTGACGCATATACTCAAAGGTCTGGCCCTTCTTCTGCATGGGATAATCATTGGGGCAAGTGCCATACAGTGTTAAGTCCTTGCATTGAAGTTCCACACTCTGGCCTGCGCCCTGGCTCTCAACCAGCGTGCCCACTGCTCCGATGCAAGCACCTGTGGTGACATTCTTGAGCAGTTCTTCATCAACCTGCGAAGGATCTACCACAATCTGGAGTGTCTTGATTGTAGAGCCGTCGTTAAGGGCGATGAAATGCACGTATTTATTGCTGCGATGCGAGCGCACCCATCCTTTAACACACACTTCCTGTCCCACGAGAGCAGGATCAAATATGTCAACAACTTTCGTTCTTGAAATTTCCATACTAAATGTAGTATTGTTTTTTATTGATTATTCAAAACTTCCTTGCTTCAAGAAGTTCACTTCTTCCTGTGTGAGGTAGCGCCAGCGTCCGCGGCTCAGGTTCTTCTTGGTAAGACCTGCAAAGTACACGCGGTCAAGCTTCACTACGTGATAACCGAGGTGCTCAAAGATGCGGCGCACCACGCGGTTGCGGCCTGAATGGATCTCGATGCCAGCCTGCTTGCGATCGTTAGCGCTCACATAGCTCACTGCATCGGCGTGGATGAGTCCGTCCTCGAGTTCTACGCCGTCGGCGATGTGCTGCATGTCTTCCTCGGCGATGGGCTTATCGGTCCACACCTGGTAGATTTTCTTCTTCACATATTTGGGGTGAGTGAGTTTAGAAGCCAGGTCACCGTCGTTGGTGAGCAGGAGCACACCTGTGGTGTTGCGGTCAAGACGGCCCACGGGATAGATGCGTTCCTCGCATGCACCCTTCACGAGGTCCATCACGGTCTTGCGGCCATTGGGATCGTCGCTTGTTGTGACGCAGTCTTTGGGTTTATTGAGCAGGATGTAGCACTTCTTTTCAGTAGTGACAACCTTGTCGTTATATTCTACGATATCTTTGGGAGTAATCTTCACTCCGAGTTCGGTAACGGCCTCGCCGTTAACCTTTACAAGTCCCTTCAATATCAGTTCGTCGGCCTCACGACGTGAGCACACGCCTGCATTTGCCATGAACTTGTTGAGGCGAACCTGCATGTTGGGATCGAGCATGGGCTCGTCATATTCAACTGGCTGGGGACGAGGAGTGAATCGCATCTGCTGGCGGGGTCCCATGTTGCGCTTGGGCTGCTGGCGCTTGTAGCCGCCCTGCTGGTAACCACCTTGCTGGTAACCTCCCTGCTGATAGCCGCCCTGGCGCTGGTAGCCGCCCTGACGCTGCTGGTAACCACCCTGACGGTAGCCGCCCTGCTGACGATAACCGCCCTGCTGGCGATAGCCGCCCTGACGCTGGTAGCCACCCTGACGCTGGTAACCGCCCTGACGGTAATTGCTCTGCTGATAGCCAGTCTGCTGGTAACCCTCGGTGCGTTCGGTCTGCTGTCCTGCACTCTGGGTTTGTTCTGTTGTGTTTTCACCTGCCATTTCGGGGGTATTGTAACGCTGCTGATAACCGCCCTGCTGGTAGCCGCCCTGGCGTTGCTGATAACCGCCCTGACGCTGATAGCCACCCTGGCGCTGGTAACCGCCCTGACGCTGATAACCACCCTGGCGATAGCCGCCCTGGCGCTGGTAACCGCGCTGCTGGTAACCGCCTTGGTGACGGGGTTGATAACCTCCTTGATACTCAGTTGATTCCAATGATTGCTCGCCGCGATGTTCACGGCCATAGCCATTCCCTTCAAATTGAACCTGATTGTTACTTTCGTCAAGGTTAACCTTGGACTCGCCTATGCGAGGCCTCTTGGGTTTCTTTTCAAAATTCTCTTCCATAGTTCTAAATAAATTAATTTTGGTTTTTTTCAGGCCTCTCGGCCATCTTTTTATATTTCTTAATGTTTTACTCGAATTCGATCGCAGTAATATTTCTCATACTAAACACTACAAAGTTACAAAAAAAACTTTGTCTCTCAACAATAAAAAACTCTCTTTAATGCTTTTTTAACACATTATGTGTCAGCTGCGCCAACTATATCTCACTGATTGAACTTGTCAAGGACGCGTTTCACGCACTCGCGCACCTCCTTGCAATCCTGGGCAGAGAGCTTGGGCGAATCAAACTTGATATCGACCGGCGATTCGTTGAAGATAACAGCATACTCCATGCACGATGCCATATAGGTGCCCCTGAACGAGGGGTGGCACTCGTCGTTATGCAGTTTGCCTGCCAACTCGGCACCGCCACGCTCATAGTGGTCCTGGTTGCCCAGCCCCACGGGCACAAGCGTGATGCCACATTCCTGGGCCAGCGCCAGGCAGTTGCGGTACAGTATATCGTTTTGCTCGGCATACTTGCCGCCGTCAAACGCGTTATTATACCCCCAGTTCATGGTGAGGATAATCTGCACGTCGGGATTAGGGCAGTTGCGTCTGATGTAGTCAACCCAGTTGTGTACGCTCGCACGGAACCACTCATAGTTTGCCCTGGGCAAGCGGCTCTGTTCCTGCAACACGATGTGTGTCCACGGATGTGTGCGCACTTTGTACTTCGCCGTGTACTCACCCTTGGCATTCACCGAGTCACCTTCTTCCCAGTGGCGCAGCAAGGTGCGTCCCAGCAGCGTGTGCATGGTCCACTTGGCGTCTTTTCCTTGCCCGGCGGCAATGGCATTGAATATTGAGTCCTGTTTGTTCACATAGATGAGGCTGTTGTTGATTGACAGCACCTCCACATGTTCAGGCACAAAGCGACTCTTCACGATGTAAGCCGGATAAGTCAGCGGCCTTGCCAGCACCGAATCTTGAGCCGGCGAGTGCTGCATCTCCTGCGGAATTTTCGATTCTGGTTGAGCCACCACAACCAGGCAAGACACAGCACATAACAGTGCAAATAAAACCCTTCTCATATCAAAAATATTAAGTCATCGTTAAAAATGAAAAGTCATCGTCATCGTAGCGAAGCGCATCGTTCATCGTTAAAAATGAAAAGCCATCGTCATCGTAGCGAAGCGAAGCACATCGTTCATCGTTTATCATTCATCATTAATACCCCGTATAGCTGTGAGGCGTGAACTGTTTCAATTCTTCCTTCACCTCATCGCTCACTTCAAGCGTCTCGATAAAAGCCGCGATTGCGGGACCATCTACCACAGCGTTAGTGCGAGTGAGTGCTTTGAGCGTCTCGTATGGGTTAGGATACCCCTCGCGACGCAGCACGGTCTGTATCGCCTCGGCCACCACGCTCCACATGTTGTCAAGGTCGGCATTAATGGCGTCCTCGTTAAGAATCAGTTTGTTAAGTCCTTTGAGTGTGCTCGCAAGCGCTATCATCATGTGGCCAAATGGCACACCCACGTTGCGCAGCACGGTCGAGTCGGTCAAGTCACGCTGCAAGCGGCTCACCGGCAACTTGTGGGCAAGGTGTTCAAGCACCGCATTGGCAATGCCCAGGTTACCCTCGCTGTTCTCAAAGTCAATGGGATTCACCTTGTGTGGCATAGCGCTCGACCCTACCTCTCCGGCTTTGATCTTCTGCTTGAAGTAGTTCATCGAAATATACATCCAGATATCGCGGTCGAGGTCGATGAGAATTGTGTTGATGCGCTTCATCACATCGAATAGCGCAGCCATGTTGTCGTAGTTAGAAATCTGCGTGGTCCACTCTTCACGCTTCAAGCCCAGATTTTCTTCTAGGAACTTGCGGCCAAATTCGCGCCAGTCATACTGCGGGAACGCTGCCAGATGGGCATTGAAATTGCCCGTGGCACCGCCAAACTTGCCACTCATGGGCACGGCGTCGAGATGATGCATCTGTTGCTCAATGCGATACAGGAACACCCGCAGTTCTTTTCCCAGGCGGGTGGGCGATGCCGGTTGTCCGTGAGTCTTGGCCAGCATGGGCACATCCTGCCACTCGTCGGCATGGACACCCAGCCACTCGCACACGTCGAGCAACGCCGGCATGATGACCTCTTCCACTGCATCCTTTATCGACATGGGCACCGAGGTGTTGTTGATGTCCTGGCTGGTGAGGCCAAAGTGGATAAACTCCTTGTATTCCTGCAGCCCCATCGCGTCAAACTTCTCCTTGAGCAAGTATTCCACCGCCTTCACGTCGTGGTTGGTCACGCTTTCTATCTCCTTCACGCGCTGGGCATCCTCGAGGGTGAAATTACGGTAGATGTCGCGCAGCGGCTCGTGCACACTTGGTGGAACCTTTTCCAATTGTGGCAACGGCAACCGGCACAGCGCCAGGAAATACTCTACTTCTACTTTAACACGATAGTTGATTAATGCCGCTTCCGAGAAGTAACGGCTCAAGACGTTTGTTTTGCTGTTATATCGTCCGTCAATGGGTGACACAGCGGTGAGGGGAGTCAAGTTCATATATCTAGTATAAATTAATTTTCCCTTATTTTTTGCAAAGATACTCAACAAACGCCACCTAAACAAGAAAAACAGCCCATAAAAAACAAAAAAAGATGACGACGCTTCACAGCGGCGACATCTCCTTCACATTATTTATTATGTGCCCTAGGAAAAAATGATTACTGCAAAATTAATATTTTTCCATTATTCATGCAAGCGGTCGCTGCATGTTACGATTTTATTTCAATTATAATCAGTTTACCTTTAACTGGTTAGACAACTTATTAAATACGCCTTTAACATCTTTTATGTTATATTTTAATTCACCTCCTGTGGTTTTCAGTACCAGCGTCCTGCAATCGTCCTCCATGAGCCGCAACAGGTCTTCCCACTGGATGTGATAGTAACGGGTCACGTAGGTTATATCGCCGTTTTTGAACCTGCGTCGCTTGATGTCACCACGGCGCACACGGTCGGCTGCCACGAGGTTCACCCTTCCTGCATTCTTCATCACAAACGTCACCTCTTCGCCCGTTCCGGGCGCAGCGTCCTCATAGGTGAGCGCCACGACATAGGTGTCGCGTCCCAGGCTGTCAACTCCCGCGACTAGCCCGCAGCGGCACGATGTGAAATAAGTGTCAAACAGCGTCACCTCACCCGTGCGCTTATACTCGCGCAGAAGTCCGGTTCCGGCATGGCAACACTGCCCCACGGCTATGAGTGACAAAGCCACAATCGCCAGCAGTCTTACTGCAATTCCCAACATCATTCTAATATAAATATGTGTAACTTGCTATTAACAATACAAAAT
>JAGHSP010000087.1 GCA_018065815.1 Candidatus Sodaliphilus limicaballi
TTTCGCTTTATTGAAGATTAGAGAAAGGCATTCAGGTGCCATTTGTCGCATATCAACAAGATCTAGGCTCTTCACCATGTGGAGGGTGCCTTGTTTGTAGGTTTGGAAGTGCTGCGTCTTGATGTGGTGCTGATAAGCCTCTTGTGATGCATAGATTTCGAGAATACGAATTTGGCAGCTGTCACGCAGCTGCTGCATGGGGTAGATGCATATTACCCCAGGTTCTTCTCTAACAGAAGTTGCCCCTACTGTGTGGGCAAAGGTCAGGTACTCTTGCAGATACTCGGGATAAACCTCTATTTCACTGATTCTAACTATCATAGTGTTGTCGATTTTCGTTTGCTCTTGCGCCATGCTTATTATGGGACAGAATAGTAATATGAATAATAAATCTTCTTCATAGCCTTGCTTTCTTTTCCCCATTTTCAATGTATATTCCTTTCTCTGGAATCTCGGCTAGCTTCTGACCAGTCAATGTGTAGATACCTTTTGCCTTTGCGTTATCTACGGTGACAGAGGTAATGCCTGCCGAGTTGTCGAGTGAGAGCGTAATGCTTACCTCTCCCGCACCGAAGGCTTCCTGCAACTGCTGCTTGGTCATTCCTTCAATTTTGCCAATGGGTGTGTAATCCCACGAGTTACTGTCAAAAAACACACACAGCTGATTGCTGGTGTATAGCATGATGTCACCTGGTTCTGTGGTGATATAGGAATCACTTGCGGGAAGCGAAAAACCGAGGGCACCCACCTTCTCAAAGCCGCCATAATCATGAGCACTATATGTAATATCACCCTCTTTCAATCGTTCAATAAGTGCCTTTGTTGCGGCATTGTCAGCAAGTAAGACCTTCAATGTGTTGTTGTTTACTTTCAGATTCATAGTGACAGATTCTTCGTTATAGTTTATATCTTTAAGCCATTGTTCTAATAGCGATTTGCGTTGCGAGTGTTTCGATGCATTTATCCAAAGGCTCTTTGTAAAAAACTCACCATCAGGCACAAGACGCTTGGCATCGGCCTCCACGCCACTGATACCGCTGCTGTGGCTGCTCACGATGAGTCCAACGTTCTTGCCAGCCATTTCCTTGCCATATCTGAACAAGAATGTCTGCATGTTGCTCGCCATCTGGCTCCACCAGAGCGGGGTAGCAATGATGACAGTGTTGTACTTGCTCATGTCCACGCTCACAGGATCAATGGCGGGATAACTGCTTTCGTTATTCGGATTGCTCTTGATCTTGTTCAGCTGTTCTGTGCCTATTGCATAACCATTGGCCGTATAATCAAGACTCTTGTTTACCGGCTCTACTTCAATGACATCCGCATGGATCATCGTTTTCAGGTCATCAACAATCTGCTCAGTGTTGTTAGTATAGCTGTAATAC
>JAGHSP010000171.1 GCA_018065815.1 Candidatus Sodaliphilus limicaballi
GAATACGCATTTGCACAAATAGAGTACTAAGCTTCTCATTTGGACCAGCAAAAGTGGCAAAATGGAACAGCCAACATGGCTGCTATGGGTGAAAGCGTAGGAAATTTTTGGTGTTTATCTTGCGCGGTATTGAATGTTTTTATGTAACTTTGCAGTTAATATAATATTAATGTGAAAGATGGAAAGTAATCCTACTGAATTTGAACAAAATCTGCTCAAAGATTTATACAGTTATCTCAAGCTACATGGCGAGGTGGACGACATTATGCCCGATGCCCCCGACATTGAGGAGAAATGGGTGGCAGTGGCCAATTCCTACATGCCCGATGGCATCAGGGAGTTCCAGCAATACCCCATGACCTCGATAGGATGGATGATGTATGTGGGCATGGCAGTGGCACAGTTGTGGGACGTTGACTGGGAGAAGTACTCTCAAGTTGAGGACCTCTACCTGATGCTGCGCGATGTGCGAGGATATGACGAGACCGATGAGTATATCTCTCAAGAAGTGCTCGGGCTAGATGAGAAGAAGCAGGACGAGTTGTCCAAACTGGTGGGCAACTGTGCGGCCCGCACCTATAACTACCTGTTGCACCAGAATCTGGAACCCGGCACAGCCCAAGCTCTGCAAGGCTACCTGGGATGCCTGCACCAGATGTACCTGATGGGCGCATGCGTGCAGCTGCACCGCCTGGGGTATCACATGGTAAAGGTTTAAAGGTTTAAGGGTTTAAGGGTTTAAAGGTTTAAAGGTTTAAGGGTTTAAAGGTTTAATAGATAATTCGATAGTTCGAAAAAGTGAAACCGAAATGAAAAAGATAACTATACTGGTTCCTTGCTATAATGAGGAGAAGTCGCTGCCTTTGCTGCACGTGCGGCTTGCCACGCTCATGGACAGCATGACGGCCTATGAGTGGGAGTTGCTGCTGGTGAACGACGGCAGCCGCGACGGGACGATGGACGTGGTGCGCGAGTTGCGTGCCATGGACAGCCGCGTGGGCTACATCGACTTGTCGCGCAACTTCGGCAAGGAGCGTGCTATGCTTGCCGGCATGGATCATGCCACTGGCGACTGCATGGTGATAATGGACGCCGACCTCCAGGATCCGCCCGAGGTGATCCCCGAGATGATCAAGCACTGGGAGGACGGATGGGAGGACGTGTATGCCCGACGCATTTCGCGTGGCAAGGAGTCGTGGCTGCGACGCAAACTCTCGCTGTGCTACTACAACGTGCTGCAAAAGACTACCAAAGTGGATGTGTTGCAGAATGTGGGCGACTTTCGACTCATCGACCGCAAGTGCATCGATGCCTTGAAGCAGATGCGTGAGTGCGAGCGTTACACCAAGGGACTGTTCTCGTGGATGGGATTCAAGAAAAAGGAAATCACCTTTGACCGGCACGACCGCGCGGCTGGTGAGTCTTCGTTTGATTTATTCAAACTCATGCTGCTGGGCATTGACGGCATCACGTCATTCACCACTGCCCCACTACGATTTGCAACGGTGCTGGGATTTGCAGTGTCGGTATTTGCATTCATCTACATGTGCTATGTGCTGGTGAAGACATTGATATGGGGTGATCCGGTGGCAGGCTACCCCACACTGATAATCGTGATACTTTTCCTGGGTGGCGTGCAACTGATATCACTGGGTATCATAGGCGAATATCTAGGACGCATCTTCAACGAGACAAAAGACCGCCCGGTGTATATCGTGAGAGAAAAGGAAATGTAAAGCCCCCACCCTATGTGGCCTATATATAAAAAAATCAAGATGAAAAAAATACTGAAAGACAAATGGTACTGGCTGACGCTCGGGTTGATGAGCGCGCTGTTTTATGTGCTCAACCTTAACACTGCGATGTGGGGCGACGATTACCTGTACACATTGTTACCCAAGGACTGGCTGGTGCGTTGCACTACCGTGGGCCAATACATCAAGACGATGCCCGCATTCTATATGCACGTGAACGGCCGCATTGCCGACATGATGTTGCGCTTCACCACTAGCCTGCTGGGCATGCAGGTGTTTAATGTTATGAACACACTGGTGTTTGCGCTGATGGTGCATCTCATGGCGTCGATAGTGTCGCGCAAGCGCAGCGTGTGGCTGCTGCTTCTCATCGAGGCATACGTGCTGCTGCTCATTCCGTTCCCCGGCGAGACAATGCTGTGGATGGCAGGGGCATTCAACTATATGTGGTCGTGCACGGCCACGCTGGCGGTGGTAAAACTGCTGCTAGTGTATGGCGACAGGGAGGACCATGGCCCATTGCGATGGTGGCAAGGCATGCTGCTGGGTGTGGCAGGTTTTGTGGCCGGAGCGATGAACGAAAGTTTCTCGGCAGCCGTGGTTGCCGGCCTGGTGTGCTACTGCACCATTTATCGCAAGAAACTGTGTGCCGCTCAATGGATAATAATAGTCGCTTATGTGCTTGGGCTCGTGCTTGTGGTGCTGTCGCCCGGTGCATGGGCTCGTCTGGACACCGGCGCCGCCGTGAACTTCAAAATGGGCACGATGCAGCTGCTCACACAGCGTGTGTATAACCTGATGACCAAGACTTGCCACTTCATCACGCCCGTGCTGGGATTCGTGGTGGTGGCGTTGCTGCTGTGGCGCAAGGGCATCAAGCACGCATCCTCCAATGTGCTGCACTGGCTGCTTGCGGGCGCGATGGTGTCGGTGCTGGTATTCGGCCTGATTACCTACAGGGCCTACATGTGGTACTCTGTGGTGGGTTTGCTTGTGATAGCTGTTCCGCTTGCCTCATGGCTCGACGAGAGAGTGCGCTGGCAGCGTGTGCTAGCCGCTGTGTGCACTATCGCATGCATCTACCCCGCGGTGATGGCCGTGCAGGAAACCGCCGAGTGCAAGGCTTTTGACGACCAGATGGTGAGCGACATCATGGAGTCGCCCGATGGCGTGGTGCTTGCCCGCAGAGGGCCGTCGCGCGCCAACTTCTGCCATGTGCAGAACTATGACAATCGCGAGAGCACTTGGCGCAATCAGTTCATGAGCAGATATTATGGCAAGGACAATGTGCAATTTGTCGATTCAATGGTATATGCCCATTACAGAGACACCTGTCTGTTTATGGACGGAGCACAAAAACTTGATTTTGAGAGCAGTTACCCTCAGTATATCCCTGCCTTATATTCGCTCGGCAAAGCCGGGTGTGTGGTCGCTCCGGTTGACTACGGCAAGGTGACCGAAGACCGCGGCGGCATTTCGCGCATGTATTTCAAAGACCTGGCAGCCTATGTGGGCAGCGAGCGCATTGAGCAGCAGAAACTATTCGGGACCTACCGCGAATTTGTGCCATGCCGTGTGTATCACCTGATGCGTGACGGCAAGGCATATCTCGTGGCTCCCGCCTTGAGCGACAGCGTAGTGAGCATAGATATTGACGCCAGGGTTGACGGCAAGGAGCTGTATATTTCATTTACCCGTAAGTGACATGGCAAGCGAGTGGGATAAAATAATCATAGGCATAGACCCTGGAACTAACGTGATGGGGTACGGCCTGCTGGGTATCAAGAGCAAGAAGCCGCAGCTCATAGCCATGGGCGTGATAAAACTTAACCGCATGGACGACCACTACATGAGGCTGCGTCACATCTTCGACAGGGTGAGCGGACTGATTGACTCTTATCTGCCCGACGAAATGGCTATTGAGGCACCGTTTTTCGGTGTTAACGTGCAGTCAATGCTCAAGCTGGGGCGTGCACAAGGCGTGGCAATGGTGGCTGCGCTCAAGCATGATGTGCCCATCGCCGAATATGAACCTCGCAAGATAAAGATGGCGATAACGGGCAACGGCGGAGCGAGCAAGGAACAAGTGGCGGCGATGCTGCAACGCACGCTCAAGATCGACAAGGAGGAGATGCCTGATTTCCTGGATGCGACCGATGCGCTTGCCGCAGCGCTGTGCCACTTCTATGAGAGCAGCAAGCCCGTCACTGCCAGCGGCGGCGCCAAGTCATGGAAAGCATTCGTGAACCAAAACCCCGATAGAGTGAAAAAATAACTTACTTCTTGACAGTAACTTTGCGGGGGCGGCTGGTGTTGAACTGGTCGTTGATGAGGCTGCGTGCGGGATCAAAGTACTTGCACTTGACGCCAGCTAGCTCTAGGATGAGGTGCGGAATGTCGTCGGTCTGGAACGGACGATGTGCAGCCATCTGGATTTTCTCCACCATCTCGGGGTGAAGTTCTTTGTACCTCGGAGAGTACCATATCCACATGGGGACTTGATATTGCGACTCTATCATGGCAGGGGTCTTGTCATCGTGCACACGCCCCAATGTCTTGCCGTCGTCGTAGGCATTCTCGCCGTGATCGCTTGCAAACACAAGCACTACATCCTGCTGGACATAACGGTCGAACAATACCCCGAAAATGGAATCTTGATAGAGCGTGCTGTTGTCGTAATGCGCGACAACTTGCTTTTGGTCGGCCGATAGTTCGGTGCGGTCGCGATAATCGGCGGCAGTGAAGTGTGCATGACTGGCGGGATAGCTGCAGTCGTAGGCCACATGCTGGCCTCGCACGTGGAAGATGTTGAGGTTTAACTTGCCAGGGGTGATGGCTTGGTCGAGTTCGGCAAGAAGAGCGTCGTCGTAGTCGTGAGATGCAGGCGTCTGGTAGTCAAGCAACAAGTGCGAGACGCGAGGATCGCGCAGGAAGAAACCTCCGGTGCTGTTCCACACATTGTGCTCGGTGGCAGCATACTGGTTGGTGACGAAAGACACACGATATCCTGCTTGTTTCATGAGTTGCATGACCATGGGAGCCGAGGTCCAGGTGCCTGGTTGCTCTATACTGTGCAATGAGAGCATGTTTTTTATCACTTCGGAAGTTTGGGTGGCGGTTGTCACAGCATCGTCGATGACGGTGAGATTGCCTTCGCGCAGCTCCTGCATGAGTCGCGGCGTGGTGGCCTTGTTGTAACCATACACCTGGGCATGGCGCTTGATGAAACTTTCGCCTATAAACAGGATTATGCAGGGTGACGTGTGGCTGCACGAATCGATGCGAGCATTTTTGCTGGTGTTGAGCAGCTCATCGCACTGGAGTGTGGAGAGGTGATAGAGCTTGAGTCCGAAAACTAGCCTGGTAATACTAGTCTTAGAGTAGTGACTTCCATGTTCCCGGCCATAGATGTAACGCATCTCGAAGTCATACAAGTCGTGCGCAAGCAATACGTTACCTATGTAGTACTGTGCTGGAATCCAACCCGAATATATGAAATGAGCTATGACAGCTAGAACAACCATGCAAGAAACGCACTTGCTACCGAGGGACTTGCGCATGTCAAAGTCACCTAATCGAGCTTTGACAGCGTGAAGTGCTAGGGCAAGGATGATGAAGCAAGAAAGCAAGACAACGAACTTGATGTTGTGCATCTGAAACACGAAGGTGTCAAGAAACTGCGACGTCTCACTAGGACTGCTCTCGAGCATGAGCCGGAAGACCTCGCCCATGAAGTCGAGGTTGAATTGCGTCATGAGAAAGGCCTCAATAATGGCGAGAGTCCCCATGACAACGAGTGTGGCCAGTGACACGATGGTGCGCGCTTTGCCACGCAGGAATGACAGCAGCATGGCAATGACATATAACTCGGGCATTGCATCCTTGAGAAGAACAGTGCCTCCGTTGACCAACAACTTCACTGCCACATACAACGCAAGCATCGACACAAAGAATGGCCAGCAGTGGGTGAACGGGCGCAAGAGGAAGCCTGCGACAGCCCACGCGGTTTTCTGCACTTTGGTGAGGATGCTTTGTTGCATTATGCTTTATTATTAAAGGAGGTGGACGCTCGGTGCATCCACCTCCGTATTAGTGTTGGGTCAAGTGCGATGGGTTTACTTGACGATTACTTTCTTTGACTGGTTGCCCACAGCAACGATGTAGGTTCCGGCAGGCAGGTTGAAAGAACGCTGGCCCTTAACCTTGACGCTAGCCACCTCGTTTGCATCGATGTCGTAGATAGCCACCTTGGCGTTGCGTGTGGTGTTGATCATCACGCTGCCAGCAGTAGCCACTGCATCCCAGTCACGGTCGGCGTTGAGCACGTTGATGGGAGCGCTGGCAACAGGATTGTTGGTGATAGCGATGTCATCGATATTGCCACGCTTGCCTGCTGTCTGCACAAAGCGGAAACGCACGTTGCCTGTGTAGTTGACATCAGTGCTGAACTGTGAGAGTTGAGTGTCAGTAATAGTGAAACTCTTTACGGGAGACCAAGATTTGCCACCGTCGATTGATGCTTCGAGAGAAAGGGTGACATCACCGTCGCCACTCCAAGCCGATGCGTAGAAGCTCACCTTGCTTGCGCCAGATGCAATATCTTCGGTCATCTCAAGTTTACTAGAACCATTTTTGCCAAGACGAGCGCTCAAGTCTCCATGTTTTTTATCGGAACCTCCATAAACTCCCATGTCGGTGATGTACCATGCGAAGGTGTTTCCCTGTAATGCTTGGGTCTTGTATCCAAAGTTGTTTTCACATCCCTCAAAGTCCTCGGTGAATGTTTCTTTCTGTGCCGGGGGTGTGGGAGGTTGATGACCCAGGAGTACATTGACGAGTGCGTTGATGTCGGTAACGTCGATGTTTCCGTCGCCATTGACATCCTCACGTCCGTTCCATAAACCCTGGTTGCCTTTAAGCACGCTGTTTACCACGCAGTTTACATCGGCAATATCAACTTCGCCGTCATCGTTGACATCGCCATAGATGGGTGCTGTGTTGCGCACCACCTCGGCAACAACCACCTGCTCGTCACCGCTGTAAGTAGCCGAGTAAGCACGGAGGGTTGCAAGGAATTCGCCGGTTGTGCTCACGTCGTTGAGGCGAATGAAGAAGTCCTCGCCGTCGCTGTCGATGGTGAGCGAGTTGGTCCAGTTGACCTTGTCAAGGCTGATGTCGAACTTGTTGTCTTCGCTGTTGACTGTGAGCGTGATGGCCTCATTAACGTTCTCGGTATATACGCGAGCCTCAAGCACAGGAAGAGTAGCTTGACCACGTGTAGCCTTGATGCTGAATCCACCGTCGTTAAGGATGTCGATGATGTGATCAACGTCGAGGGTTGTCACTTCCACCTTGTTGCTCTCAAGCACGTTGCTGGTGAGCTGGAGGTAGTAGGTTGTGAGAGGCTTGAGTCCTGTCACATTATAGCTCTGCGCGCTAGCCTTGACTGAATGGGGATAGCCGCTTACCAGAGTCTTGCCGTCTGACTCATAAACACGCAGGCTGTAGTACTCGTTGTCGTTTTGGTTTGTCCACCTAGCAGTGAACGATGTGGGGCCCACATTAGTAACCGATGCAGGTATGCCAGTGAGCACGGTAGCCTTGATGGGCACGCGCACTGTGCTGGTTTCGCTGCTCTCGATGGTGAGCGTTGCGGTATAGGTGCCGGCTGTTGCGGGCGAAGCATAGTAAACCTTGATGGTTTTGCCTGCCATTGCCTCTTCCTTGCTGATGGTCTCTTCGTCGATGGTGAAGCCGTTGCCGTTGACAGAGAGTTCCAGATCCTCGGTGAGGTTGACACCCTTGACCACAACTTCGGTAGAAGATATGCTGTTAACGGCAACGATACCAAAGTCGATGGTAGAGTTGCTAGAGGGTGCCACGATAGCAGGATCTTGTGTAGCGTTGGCATACCAGGGTTGGTCCTTCTTGCCGCCCCAAATGTATTCAGCAAGCTCGGGGTGGTCAACGAATGGGTTGCGGTTGTTCTGCTTGTACTTGCCGCCGTTGCCGTCACACACGGCCTGATTGCGCTTTGTCTCCTTTTCACTCACAGGGTCGAGTTTGTTCCACTCAAGGAGCATATTGATTGCCCAAGTTGAGAAAGCTGGATAGGATGTCTTGTTGAGCATGTCGCTGTTCCAGCTGGCAATACGACTGTTATAAGCCGCTGCCATGTAGAAATACATGCGAGCAAAGTCACCCTTGTAGATGTCGTCGGGTTCAAACACTGTGCCGCTGTAACCGCTGTAAGTTGACTTGCCAAGCTTGCCCAGAGGTTTTGCCTTGCTGGTGCCTGCCAGGTAAGTACCGTTAGCACACACGCCGAAGGGGTAGTTGCTGCGCTGATTGTTCACCTTACCGTCGGTGGGAACGATGTGGAAAGCATCGCTCACCATGGGACTGGCATCGTTGAACCAGCTCTTGGGGAACGAGTGCTCACGGTTGTAGCAGTCGCCCACGCTCGAGTAAGATCCGCACTGATTAGTACCAGGTTTGAACTTTGCGGTTGAATACATGTCGAGGATGTATCCGTCGCTACCCACGTCAGAATATTTGTAAAGGTCCCACAGTCCGTCATAAGATATTGTGGTGTGGTTGCCCACGATGCCCTCAAGGGCTTTGAGCAGAGCTTGACCGCTCTTTCCCTCGGCCGCGTTGTAGTAGCCAGTGGGCTCGGCAGCCTGTGTTGTGAGGGCAACAAGCATCACTGCTATCGCCCACAGTTTGTAAAGGTGATTCTTAATCATGTTAATCGTCGTTTTTTTTAGAGGTTTATTTCCGTTATTATTTAGGTGGAGTCTATTAATTATGTCGAGGCGATTTTGAGAGATGTTTTGAGTAGATTTTTGGTAACGACAAAGTCGTTACACTGCATCGTAACCGATGGTCGAGACCGTCGGAGATA
>JAGHSP010000152.1 GCA_018065815.1 Candidatus Sodaliphilus limicaballi
GGGAAATCAAAGAATAATACCCGGCTTGATACAATAACAAACCCTAGAATTTCTAGCTCTATCTAGATTTTCTAGGGTTTGCTTTATGTCATCGTCAGAAAAGATAAGGCACGTTAGGGTCTTGTCCCAGTCGCTGCACATATTGCAGGAAGAAGTCATTGATCATGTAGGGCTCTTCATAGTCGCGCATCGATTCATAGCGACGTAGCAGGTCGGGGTAAAAACTCAACAGCTCGCTCAATTTCTTGCTGTCAACTTTCTCCACAAGGCCATTCTCGAAGTTGATGAGATAAATCATTCCTGGGTTGTTGTATTCATCGGCAGTAGCCTCGCCGTTCCTCATCGCTTCAAGGAACCGCCACCCTAAACTGCTGCTCCCGGCCCACTGCACAAAGGCTACCTTGGCCGAGAAATACAGCGGCACGTAGTGGCTCATGTGCTTGCTCTCGCCCTTGAAGTTCTTTTTCAGCCAATTAGTGTTGACAAACCAAAGCGAGTCGCCCAGCGCCACCGCCACAGTCTCGTCTTTAAGCATCTTGTTGATGTTTTTTCTGATGCCGTCAAACTCGATGTCATAAGGGGTGTACATCAATACTTCCGGGTTCATGATGAGGGTGTCGGCGATGCCGTTAAATATTGACTCCCACGACTGGTACACCATGAGGCTGTCATGCCGTGCGCGGTATTCTCGCTCCTGGGCACACATGCTTGTGGCCCACAAGGTTAGGATTGCTAATGTCAGGAATATTCTTCTCATAGTTGCAAAAGTACAATAATATCATTAATTTTGCAAAAAAAAGATGTTATGATTAACTACGACTTAACGAAAATAAAGGGAATTGCCTTCGACGTGGATGGCGTTCTCTCACCCTCAATGATACCGCTGCACGTTTCGGGCGAGCCCATGCGCATGGTCAACATCAAGGACGGCTATGCCATGCAGCTGGCGGTGAAGTGCGGTCTCAAGATTGCTATCATCAGCGGCGGCAACACCCATGCCGTGCGCGTGCGTTTTGAGGGACTGGGTGTGCAGGACGTGCACATGGGCGCATCGGTAAAGTTGCCCGTGTTTGAGCAATGGATGGAAAAGCACGGTCTCACCCCCGATGAGGTAGCCTTTGTGGGCGACGACATCCCCGACCTGCCCGTGCTCAAACGTGCCGGTCTTGCCGTTGCTCCTGCCGATGCCGCCCCCGAGGTGCTCGAAGCCGCCAGCTACATCTCGCCGTGCAACGGCGGCAGCGGGGTGGGACGAGCCCTCCTGGAACAGGTGATGAAAGCCCAGGGCCTGTGGCTCAGCGACCTCAACGCCTTCGGCTGGTAAATGGTGTGACTAGATATAGAAAATCTAGAACATCTATATTTTTTCGTAGCCCGCTTGCGGGCGTTTCGTTAAAAGAATTATGCTTGACAATCTCAATAAATATGACATAGTCCTGGCGAGCAATTCGCCGCGTCGCCGCGAACTCCTGGCAGGCCTCGGCGTGAAATTTCGTGTAGAAACAATCAAAGGCCTCGATGAGACCTACGATCCTGCCATGCCCCTAAACGAGGTGGCGGCATTCCTGTCGCAGCTCAAAGCCAGCGCCTACACTCTCGCTCCTGGTGAACTCATCATCACAGCCGACACCATTGTCCTTGCCGGTGACGAGGTGATGGGCAAGCCCGCCGACCGCGATGACGCTCACCGCATGCTGCGCAAACTCTCGGGGTGCAGCCACGAGGTCATCACTGGTGTCACCGTTGCCACGCAAGACAAGAAAGTAACTTTCAGCAACGTGACCCAGGTGACGTTTGCCGCAATGACCGACGAGGAGATATACCACTACATCGACACCTACGCCCCCTTTGACAAAGCAGGCGCCTACGGCATACAGGAATGGATTGGCTATATGGGTGTCACAGGTATCAACGGTTGTTTCTACAATGTCATGGGCCTCCCCGTGAACCACCTCTATACTGTTCTTAAAGAGTTTTAGTAAGGGGGTAAGCGGCACCCCTCATATAACGAAAATAGAAAGGCGACCGCCGGTTACGATGCAGTGCGACGGGTTCCCCGTCAAAGCTGGTTGGGTCGTGTTGCTGTCTGGCGACCTACCGATCTACCGACGGTCTGGCGACCATCGATTACGATGCAGTGCGGCCTCTGCCGAGGCCGATTGGTAGATGGCTCCCTGTCCGACGGTCTGGCGACCGCCGGTTACGATGCAGTGTGACGGGTTCCCCGTCAAGTGTGATTCGCTTTAAGGCATGTTCGGTCTGGTTAGTGATACAGCCGGTGCGCGAGGGGGTGACGGCTAGGGTTGTGGTGTAGGCGGTGCAGGCGGTGGAACCGCCTTATTGCATCGTAACCGGCGGACGCAGTCCGTCGGAGGTGGGGATAAAAGAGTGTAGGCGGTGTAACCGCCTCATTGCATCGTAACCGGCAGACGCAGTCCGTCGGAGGTTGGGATAAAAGGGTGCGGCGGTGGAACCGCCTTATTGCATCGTAACCGGCGGACGCAGTCCGTCGGAGAAGGGATAAAAGAGTGTAGGCGGTGTAACCGCCTCATTGCATCGTAACCGGCGGACGCATTCCGTC
>JAGHSP010000147.1 GCA_018065815.1 Candidatus Sodaliphilus limicaballi
GTTAGACTCATGCTCGTTGGAATTTTGTTATATAGAAGCATAAAATTCAGAATAAAAATATTTTCTTTTTTTACCGGACAACAATAATTTTCAATGAAAAAAATCAGTGAGTTCAGTGAGATCCGCGCGGGGAGTTCCATTGCTGAATAGTTACGGAGGTTGACGAAGAATAAATTTTTTGTTAATTTTTAGTTTATTTCAAGCGCAGCGCCTTTTCCCTTAGGTCGTATTTAGGTGGTGGCGCTGCGGAGAAATGCACTGAAAATAAGCTGAAATTATAAAAATCTGTTTTTCAGCAAAACGGTTTTTCTTGTTTTTTTTAGCTCCTTTCCTATAAAAAACACAGAGAGGAAAAAAATAATTTCTTTCAGTAAAAGGAACAATCTCTGTGTCCTGTGGGAGATGTGGGGAAATGGCGGGAGATGAGGTAGATGGAAACAAAGTGGTGAGAAATGTTTCGTTTTTCGTCAAATTATTACTAACTTTGCAGTCAAGTATGGACGTAAAGCAAAAGATGAAAGAAATACTGGAGGCCGAGAGCAAGGCTATCCTCAATATTCCTGTGACCGACGACTATGAGCGTGCGGTGGAACTCATTGTGGAACAGGTGCATCGCCGCGGTGGCAAGCTTGTGACTTCGGGCATGGGCAAGTGTGGCCAGATTGCCGACAACATCGCCACCACGTTCTCATCGACGGGCATCCCCGCGATTTTCCTTCACCCCAGCGAGGCGCAGCATGGCGACTTGGGCGTGTTGCAGGGTAATGACGTGATGCTGCTGCTCTCCAACTCGGGCCGCACCCGCGAGATCATCTCGCTGCTGGCGCTGGCACGCGACCTCTACAAGCAGGTCAAGTTTATCGTGATCACGGGCAACAAAGATAGCGAGCTGGCAACTCAGGCCGACGTGTGCCTGTGGACCGGCGGAGCTCCCGAGGTGTGCCCGCTGGGGCTCACTCCCACCACATCGACCACGATGATGACCGTGATGGGCGACGTGCTCGTGGTGAACACGATGCTTGCCACCGGGTTTACCAAGGAGCAGTACGCGCTGCGCCACCACGGCGGCTATCTGGGCGTGAAAGCCAAGGAGGTGTAAGGCTGCCGGGCAGATTGACAGAAGATTAGATATAAAAACATCAAACTATACATGCGCAAGATTATTACAATAGCCGAGAGCGTTCTCGACACCGAATACACACACGGACAGCCGCAGCGCACCTTTGTGGGCGGCCGCATACCGTGTGCAGCAGCCTCGCTGGCACAGGCCGGAGCGGCAACGTTCATGGTGAGCGAGTGCACGGCCGACTGCGTGGGCGACATCATCATCGATTACCTGTCGAGGCACAACGTGGACACCACCAGCATTGACCGTTATCCCGACGGGGCAACGGCTTTCTCGGCCATATTCAGGCAAGACGACGGCACAAGCCGCATCGTCAACTACGGCCAGTATCCCGAGGACCGCTTCAACGTGATATGGCCCCGCATCGACAAGGACGACATCGTGATCATCGGCTCGCTCTACTCGGTGGATTTGCCGCAGCGCGAGCGCCTGTTCGAACTGGTGTCTTATGCCGCCGAGCGCAAGGCGATAATCATCTATCTGCCAGGCTTCCAGCATGGCATAAACTTCAGGATTACCCGTGTGATGCCCAATATCCTCGAGAACCTTGAGGTTGCCGACATCGTGATTGCCCAGCAGCAAGACATCGATGCCATCTTCCCCGGCGAGAACGACGGCGAGGCCTATCGCAACCACATCGAGTTCTATTGCGACAACTACCTGCACATCACCCCCGGCCTTGACGTGAAGCGCTACGGTGCCCGCCAGTGCCGCCAGCACAGCGGCCCGGGCGCCCGCGACAACATGCTGGGTTGGCAGGCAGGATTCACCGCCGGCATTGTCTATGGGCTGATTGCCCAGGGCGTGACACACGAGACGCTGCCCGCGCTGGACGGCGGCACCTGGGACGCAATGATAGCCGAAGCCATGCAATGGGCCGAGGCTTCTACGGGGCCCGACAACTGCGTGGATGCAGAATTTGCCAGCAGTCGCACCGCTGCATTGCTTGCCGCGCTTGAAAACTACGACAAGACGCAAGAAAACAAACTGTAAAACACTATATTTTAGCACTTAAAGTCGATGAAACAGCTGCAACTCAACTACGTGTTCCCCCACTTGGCCAACGATATGACCATCGCGCAGGCACAGATATCGCGCACAGGCGCCATGCCCCCCGTGGGCGGTCTGTCGAGCGACGTCGTTCTCGACATGCGCATGACCTATGCCCTGCATCTCGTCACCGACCACCGCACGGCGCAGGCAGCCCAACTCATCGACGACCTCATCTACGGCGACGAGGCACAGCCCACCACGCCCGCCATCTACAACACCTGGCTGTGGGTGGCACGCATGACGCTGCTCATTGCCGACAGCTCGTGGGCACTGGCACTGGGCAGTGCCGAGAATGCGTTGCAGCAGCTGTCGTCCATCAAGGGCAAGAAAAGCGAGGACTACATGGCCCTGCTGGCGGCTATTCTCTACAACCTGGCCGTGGTGCACAACGGCACCGGCGACAACAGCCGCGCCGCAAAGGAACTCACCAAGGCACAGCAGTTGCTCGAACGCCTGGTCAAGAAAAACGAAATGCGGTTCTCGGTGCTGCTGCTGAATGCGGTGGAAGCATCGACCGACATCATCACCTCGCGCACCAAGCAGATGAACGTGCTGGCGCATTACCAGACCATCATCGATGCCAACACCCTCATGCTGGGCACCGGCAACGAGGGCGACACACGCAAGGCCCTCAACGAGCTGGTGGACACGCTGCGCAAGGAAGGCGAGATAATGCTCGAGATGGGCAACGGGCGTAATGCCGTGAAGTATTACACCAAGGCGTTGCGTTACCAGAAGAAACTCAACGAGCCGCTGGGTTATCGCGACCTTGTGCTCAGCATAGGTCTGGCACGTGCGCTCATGCGCCTGATCAACCGCCGTGCCGCAGCCGAGCAGCTGCTCACGTCGCTCTTGCCCCTGGCACGCAAACTAGGCGCTACCAACGAAGCCGCCGAGATCGAAAACCTCCTCAACAGCAAGACCAAGAATTTCAACATAATGACCCTCCTCAAGGGGATCTTCTGACACACTCTCCCACGGAGACGATTGTTTTAAGACACAAGGACATAAGAACACAAGGAAAACTACCGATTACGCTGATTTCTGGAGATAAAAATCTGCGTAATCGGTAGTTTTTTGTTTAACCCGGGGGGGCGGTTACTGGCCCCAGTGGAGTTTTTGTTGCAGGGTTGAGGCGAAGTTGTGGCCGCGGCGCTGCACCACTATCACGTTTACCGGCGACTTGGTGATGGTGAGTGTGCTGCCTGTGGGGCACGGGTGGCTCTCGCCGTCGAGGCTCACAAGATAGTGGTCTGACCGAGAGTGAGTTGTGATGGATACCTCGGCATCATCGGGCACCACGATGGGTCGCATGGTGAGCGAGTGGGCACTCACCGGAGTGAGCACTAGGCATGGAGCCGAGGGCGCCATGATGGGTCCGCCAGCGCTCAAATTATAGGCAGTAGAGCCAGTGGGGGTGCTAATCACCAGTCCGTCACCCTTGTAGGTGGTGAGAGGCAAGCCCCGCAGCGAGGTTTCCATCTCTATCATCGACGACGTGTCGTGACGCAGCACCGCCACTTCGTTGAGAGCATAGGGGTGGGCAATGTGGAGCGCGTCGCACTGCACCTGCACCATGGTGCGGCGCTCGGTGGTGTAGTTGCCGTCGATGAAGTCGTCAACCATGTCGCACGCGTTAGCCAGGTTGCAGGCGGTGAGGTATCCCAGGTGGCCGGTGTTCACGCCCAGTATGGGTATGTGGTGTGGCGACACCCACATCACCGTGGTGAGAAACGTGCCGTCGCCACCCAGGCTGATGGCAAGGTGGGCATCGGGGATGCTGTCGCTGTCGAGAACATGGACTCCGTCGCACGAACCTAGCGACTGCACCAGGTAGTCATGGAACTCCCGTTCCACGCAGCATTCAATGCCGCGGCTCACGATGTGGCCGATGAGAGACTTGATGCCGTCGAGCGACTGGCGCTGGTAACTGTTGCCGAATAGTAGTATTTTCATCTTCATTTCATGCTTTAACTGCCGCAATACGGGCCTGCAAATGCAAAAAAAACCTATTATAGCATTTTTAAGTGCAAAATTGTTTTCATTTCTCGCTAATAACGAGTATTTTTGCATTAACTTTGGTGTATTGTTTCAATACCGAGGTGCAAATATACAAATTATTTTGTCTACCACTATACCGTACACTGTAAAAAATGACAAATTTAAGTGTAAACATTAACAAGATAGCGACACTGCGCAATGCCCGCGGCGGCAACACTCCGTGCGTGGAGCAGGTGGCCGTGGATTGCGAGGCATTCGGTGCCGACGGCATCACAATCCACCCCCGTCCCGACGAGCGCCACATACGCCGCAGCGACGTGATGACCCTGCGTCCGCTCGTGAAGACGGAGTTCAACATCGAGGGTTATCCCAGTGAGGATTTCATCAACATGGTTCTGCTGGTTAAGCCCACGCAGGTGACGCTCGTGCCCGACGGCCCGGGTCAGCTCACCTCCAACCACGGATGGGACGTGGAGCCCAACATGGAGTTTCTCACCCAGGTCGTTGACCGCTTCAAGGAGGCAGGCATACGCACCAGCATCTTTGTGGGCACCGATGTGGAAAACGTGAAGCGGGCAGCTCTCACGGGCACCGACCGCATCGAGCTCTACACCGGCCCCTATGCCGAGGGCTACAAGCACGACCCCGAGGCCAGCATCGCCCCCTACGTGGCAGCGGCCCAGGCGGCACGCAACGCTGGCATGGGAGTGAACGCCGGGCACGACCTGAGCCTCGAGAACCTCAAGTTCTTCAAGGAGCGCATCCCGTTCCTCATGGAGGTGTCGATAGGGCACCAGCTGGTGTGCGACGCACTCTACATGGGACTTGAAGCCACTATCAAGGCCTACAAGGATTGTATCAAATAACGAAAATTAAACAAAAACAATAACATTTCTAGAAATCAACAACATGAATGTATTAAACTTAATACTTGCCCAGGCTGCCAATGCAGGCGCAGCGCAAGTAGCCGAAAACAGCGCGGCAGCAACCGATGCACAGAACGCAATCAACTGGTTTGACCTCACCATGGCCGGCGGATGGCTCATGGTGCCACTGGCACTGCTGGCCGTTGTGAGCATCTACATCTTCTTTGAACGCACATTTGCCATCAACGCTGCTTCACGCGACAATGGCGACTTCATGGAAAAAGTGAAAAACCTCATCAAGCGCGGCGACATGGAAAGCGCGCTCAAGGTGTGCAAGGAGACCAACACCCCCGCTGCCCGCATGATTGAGAAAGGCGTGAGCCGCATAGGCCGCCCCATGAACGACGTGCTCGTGGCTATCGAGAACGTGGGCAACATGGAAATCGCTAAACTCGAGAAGGGATTCTCATGGCTCGCAACCACCGCTGCCGGAGCTCCCATGATAGGCTTCCTGGGCACTGTGACTGGTATGGTTCAGGCATTCTTCCAGCTCGCAAGCGCAGGCGCGCAGAGCAATGTCACCATCCTCGCCGGTGGCATCTACCAGGCCCTCATGACCACCGTGGGCGGTCTCATCGTGGGCATCCTTGCCCTCTTTGCCTACAACTTCCTCACCTCTCGCGTGAACAAGGTGATGAACAAGCTCGAAGGCAAGACAATGGAATTCATGGACATCCTCAACGAACCCGCAAAATAACAACTCGTCATGGCATTAAAGAGACAGCACAACACCCAAGCGATGTTCAGCATGGCATCGATGACCGATGTCATCTTCCTGCTGCTCATCTTCTTCATGGTGACATCTACGTTTGTGTTCCCCTCGGCAATGGAGGTCAACCTGCCGCAGTCTAGCCAGCAGACCGCCATCAAGCCCACCAGCCGCATCTATGTGGACAAGGACATGAACATGTTTGCCACCGTGGGCGACAGCATACAGGAGGGTAAGCTCACCCCCCTCGCTCCCGAGCAGCTCGACGGATTCATGAAGAGCCTCGTGGCTGGCAATCCCCAGGACTTTGTGGCCCTGTATGCCGACGAGGAAGTGCCTTACGGCAAAATCGTTGATATCCTCGACAAGGGCTCGAAGAACGGACTCAAAGTGGTTCTCGCCACCCAGCCCGCGTCCAAGAACTATGGCGTGCAGGACGAAGAACCCGCACAGCAGCCCCAAGAGCAGCAGGAGCAAGCACAGCCCCAGGCTCAAGGAGAACAATAAACGTCAACAAGTAACACTACACACCACGACTTGCAGCAACAATGAACGATAATCGCAAGAATGAATTACTGGCACTGCTTCTCACCTTGATCGTTTGCTTGATCACGGGAGTCATTCTTGTCTGCAGCTACATGCGCTATGAGCCCATGAGCAACACCGAGCTCAAGCAAGACACCATCATGTTCGGCGGCGAGTATGTCATGCTCGGCGACATGATAGAGGAATCGGCAAGCGACGAGATGGCAAGCGAAGCGTCGGAGGCCGACGAGCAGGACAACTCCCAGCCCGACGTGGAAGGCGACGACGTCAAGGACAACGGCGAGCCCACCAAGCAACCCGCGCCCGTGGTCACCGCACCCAAGGAGTCGCCCATGAAGGTCAAGGAAAAGCCCAAGGAAGAACCCAAGAAACCTGGGCCTGCAGTAAGCAATGCTAAGGAAGAAAAGAAAGAACAAGTGAAACAGACGCCCAACAAGGCCACCGACAGCCGCGTGAAGAACGCATTCGGCTCGGGTGGAGGCACGGGAGCCGGCAAGCAAGGGTCGCCCGACGGCAACTCGACCACTGGCCTCACCATGGACAAGCCCGGACTGGGCGGACTCGTGGGCTACACTCTCGCCCACTGGGCTAAACCCAACCCCAACAGCAAGTGGAGCGGCACAGTGCAGGTGAGAGTGCGCGTCAACACACGCGGCAAGGTCATCGAGGCACGTTGCGTGGGCGGCACTGGCGAGGTTTACTCGCACCGCGAGATACGCACCGCTTGTGAACAAGCGGCTCTCAAGAGCCAGTTCTCTGTACCCAACAACACGACCACCGAGGGCGTGGGTACAATCACTTATAAATGGAACTAAAACAATTGTGACTGAACTAGAACGAATTAGGGAATTGCTCAGGGGCGACATCGATCGCCTCAACAGCATCATCAAGGAGTCGCTGGTGAGCAACAGCGACCTCCTTAATGCTGCCATCACCGCACATCTCAAGACCAAGGGCAAGCAGCTGCGCCCGTTGCTGGTGATGCTCAGCGGAAGACTATTTGGCGGCATCAACGACTGCGTGCTCAATGCCGGCGCTGCCGTTGAGCTGCTGCACAATGCGTCGCTCATTCACGATGACGTCATCGACCAGTCGGCCGAGCGACGTGGCATCGCCACCATCAACAGCATCTTCCAGAACCATGTGGCAGTGCTCACCGGTGACTTCTTCATCACCACCGCGCTGCGCAGGGCCGTGCTCACCCGCCAGTCGCGCATCCTCGACGAACTCGCTCTCCTGGGCGGTGCTCTGTCGATGGGCGAGATAGACCAGATATGCAACGCGCAGGAGCGCAACATCACCGAGGAAACCTATATGGACATCATCGGCAAGAAGACTGCCACGCTCTTCGAAAGCTGCGCTGCCATGGGCGGATATGCCAACAATCAGGAGGAGGACTACATGAAGCCCCTGCGCAAGTATGCCTACCTGCTGGGCCTGTGCTTCCAGATGAAGGACGACACGTTTGACTACTATCACGACCCCGCAGTGGGAAAGCCCACGGGCAACGACCTGCGCGAGGGCAAGATCACGCTGCCGCTCATCTACGCATTGTCGCTCACCGAGCACCCCAGGCACAACGAGATGGTGCAGCTCGTGCACAAACCCGAACTCACCACCGAGGAGATTGATACTCTGGTAGAGTTTGCCAAGGAAGCCGGCGGCATCGACTACACCTACGACAAGATGGAGCAATTGCGCGAGCAGGCATGCGCGCAACTCGATGCCTACCCGCCCAGCGACACCGTAGAGGCACTGAAACAACTGTTCCAGTACATAATTGAGCGCAAGCATTAAAAATAGGTTACTCTCCCCCCCGAATGTTACAGCAATATCTCATAGAAGGACGCATCGAGGCCGGGTGCGACGAGGCTGGGCGAGGTTGCCTGGCAGGCCCCGTGACCGCGGCGGCTGTGATTCTGCCCGCCGGGTGGAGCCATGAGCTCATCAACGACAGCAAGCAACTCACCGAGCGACAGCGCGAGGCGCTCAGACCCATCATCGAACGCGAGGCGCTGGCATGGGCCGTGGCAATGGTGTCACCGCAAGAGATAGACCGCATCAACATCCTCAAGGCGTCTATCACAGCCATGCACCGGGCCATCGACCAGCTCACAGTGCGTCCCGAGGCGCTGCTCATCGACGGCAATCGCTTCTATAAGTACCAAGACATCCCCCACACCACCATCGTCAAGGGCGACGGCAAGATGCTCAGCATCGCCGCCGCAAGCATCCTGGCCAAGACCCACCGCGACGAGTACATGCGGCGCATAGCACAGGACTACCCGCAGTATGGATGGGACGGCAACAAGGGATATCCCACGCCCGCGCACAGGGCCGCCATCGCTGCACACGGCACCACGCCGCACCACCGCATGACATTCCAACTGCTGCCACAACCCACGTTGTTTGATGGGATTGATTAGAGATTAAAGATTAGAGATTAGAGATAAGAGGGGAGGATTCTCCGAGCAATTTAAACTTTTAAACTTTTAAACTTTTAAACTTTTACAAAGAAAACAATGAACCTACGCAACATTTACGACTCCCGGCGCATCTGGAAGATGGGACTCATCGCAGTCTCGCTTGTGATGGTTGCGTGCTTCATCTACATCTCTAACAACCTCGTCAAGGACCTCGCCCAGCAGGAACGCGACCGCATGGAGATATGGGCCAACGCCACCAAGGAGCTGGCGTCAATGGCCGACTCGCCCGTCGATAGCCTGGGCAATCCGCTGCCCGTGATGCAACCCGACGTGGACTTCCTGTTGAGCATCATCGAGGGCAACCACACCATCCCGGTCATGCTTGTCGATAACGATGACAACATCTTGCAACACCGCAACTTCCATCTGCCCGAGCCCGAAGATAATCCGCTGGAGATTTCTCCCGCCAACATGGCCTACTTGCAAGACAAGCTCAACTCGCTCAAAGGGTCTAAAAACATCATCGATATCAGTATCGACGACCACACCACGCAGCACCTCTACTATGAGGACTCCACGCTGCTGCGACGCCTTGCCTACTACCCCTACATCCAGCTTGCCGTGATGCTGCTGTTCATCGCTGTGGCCTACTTTGCCCTGATCAGCGTCAAAAAAGCCGAGCAGAACAAGGTGTGGGTGGGTCTCAGCAAGGAAACCGCCCACCAGCTGGGCACTCCCATCTCGTCGCTCATGGCGTGGACACAGATACTGCCCAGCATGGGACTCGACCAGGACGTGGTGGGCGAGATGGACAAGGACGTGCACCGTCTCTCGGTCATCGCCGACCGTTTCTCTAAAATCGGCTCAATGCCCGACAAGGAACTCGCCTTCATCAACGAGGCCGTGGAAATGAGCCTCGAGTACATGAGCAAGCGCATACCCAAGCGCGTGGACCTCAATATCCACACCAGCGACAGCGACAACTGCGGCATCATGCTGTGCCAGTCGCTCTTTGAGTGGGTGATGGAAAACCTCACCAAGAACGCCGTCGATGCCATGAGCGGAGAGGGAAGGCTCGACATCACCGTCACCAGCGACGACGACCATGCGCTCATCTACGTCAAGGACACGGGCAAGGGCATCGCACGCAAGAACTTCAAGAATGTGTTCACCCCAGGTTTCACTACCAAGAAACGCGGCTGGGGTCTGGGACTCACTCTCGTGAAGCGCATCATCGAGGAATATCACGGCGGACGCATCTACGTCAAGGAGAGCGAGCCTGGCAAGGGAACCACCTTTGCCATAGAACTGCCCAAAGTCAAATCATAACCACCTATTGAGAAAAAACAGAACGACGATATGACAAAGATTACAATGCTCGGCACAGGCAACGCAATGTGCACACGCTGCTACAACACCTGCTTTTATCTCCACACTCCCGGCGGAGGGCTCATGGTTGACGCGGGCGGCGGCAACGGCATTTTCAGGCAGCTTTTCCGCGCCGACATACCCTTTGAGCAGATACACAACATCTTTGTCACCCACGTGCACACCGACCACATCATGGGCATCATCTGGATGATACGCAAGATCTCT
This sequence comes from Candidatus Sodaliphilus limicaballi, assembly GCA_018065815.1. Taxonomy (GTDB): domain Bacteria; phylum Bacteroidota; class Bacteroidia; order Bacteroidales; family Muribaculaceae; genus Sodaliphilus; species Sodaliphilus limicaballi. Next base: position 10,384 of record JAGHSP010000147.1, read on the forward strand.
CCCATGATGTACCGCGGCAAGTACTCGGGCACTCTCACCATCTACTGCCACGACGAGGTGAAGCACGCCATCGAGCAGATGTGCTATCTCATGATTCCTGCCAAGATATGCCGCGCCATAGGCGACACCATCATCTTGCAGGAGGTGAAAGACGGCGAGACTGTCAAGATCGACGACATGGACGTCACGTTCTTCGACGTGGGCAGCGACAAGACCAAGCAATATGGGTTCCGTGCCGTCATGCCCGACGGCAAGAGCATCGTGTGCCACGGCGACGAACCCTATAACGAGCGCAACGACAAGTATGTGCGCGGCTGCGACCTCTTCATGTGCGAGGCTTTCTGCCTCTACAAGGACCGCGAGCAGTTCCGCCCCTACGAGAAGCACCACAGCACCGCCATCGACGCCGGACGCACAGCGCAAGACCTGGGCGTCAAGAGCCTGCTCTTGTACCACACCGAAGACACCCGCCTCACCACACGACGCCTTACCTATACCGCCGAAGCCGCACAACACTACACTGGAAACATCTATGTCCCCGACGATATCGAGTCGGTAATAATCTGACCCACATAAACAAGCAATTCACCTATAAACAAACATGAAACGAAATAATACTAAACCGCAACGCATCGCCATCGCAGCATGCATGCTCGTGCTGTGCTTGCTCATGGTGTCGTGCGCCCCTGCCGAAGCCGGCGAGCATGAATTTGGTTTCCTCGGAGGCTTGTGGCACGGCATGATACTTCCCTTCTCATTCTCTGCCAAGCTTCTCGGCGCAATCCTTCATCTCGTAAGCGAAGACTGGGGCAACTGGGACATCTCTATCTGGGCCGACAACACCACAGGATTCACCTACTGGTTAGGTTTCGTCCTAGGCTTCTTCGGTTTGAGCAAACTCTTCTCACTCCACGACGACTAAATTAAGGTCGGTTGCTACGCAACCTTTAAGAACAGGCTTGCTCGCAAAACGGTTTTTGACGTTTTTTGTTGGTATTGCTATGTAATTACATTTCAGTATATTACAAAATACCACACAAAATACCACACGTCAAAATCTCGTTATTTCCAGTAATTTTATTTTCTTTGTAAATTAGACGTTTTATATCGCAAAAAATACAATTAAAAAAATATCATTTATGAAGAAATTATTAACCCTTTTCTGCTCTGTTGCATTAGCAACAACTGCCTGGGCCGACGGAACCATCACCATGCCCAACGGCCTGAGAATTTATGTCGATGACACATTCAAGACAGGCTTTATCCTGTCGTCTGACGTTTCGGGTGACCTCGTGATTCCCGCAACCGTTACCGATAATGGCAAAGAGTACAAGATTACCACCATCGACGCCAACGCATTCCGCTACAAGACGGCACTCACCTCGGTAAAGATAGAAGGCAACAATATGCTTTACATCTATGACGAGGCATTCAATGGTTGTTCGAGCCTCACAAGCGTGACCCTGCCCTCGTCGCTCGAGGAACTGGGCACACGTGCATTCATGGCTTGCACCAAGTTGCAGTCGATTTCAATCCCCCAGTCGATAAAAAAACTAGGCGAGAATGTATTTGCTGGTTGCACAAGCCTCGCATCGGCTTCTCTGCCCGAAGGCATTACCGAACTTCCCATGGGACTCTTCTACAAGTGCTCGGCTCTCTCACAGGTCAATGTCCCCTCGACCGTCAAGACTATCGGCGCATCGGTGTTCTACCAGTGTGCAGCACTGCCCAGCCTCACATTGCCTGCTGGCGTGACACAGATAGGCAACAATGCATTCAACAGCTGTACTAGTCTAGCAAGTATCAATATCCCTAATGGGGTGTCTGCAATCGAGGATTACACATTCACCAACTCCGGTCTTGTCAACATCACTCTCCCCAACAGCGTCACTACCGTAGGCCGTGACGTCTTCAAGGGCTGTGTTAACCTCACCGAAATTACCCTATCAAGCAGCATGACCGAGATACCCGAAAACCTGTGCAACGGCGACAAGGTGCTCGCTAAGGTTGTTATCCCCAGCGGCATCACAAGCATCGGCCGCCAGGCATTCTACAACTGCGCTGCGTTACCCTCTATCGAGATCCCCAATTCAGTAACTACCATGGACGTGCAAGTGTTCCAGGGATGTGCTGCTCTTGAAACTATAAAACTGTCAACCGCCCTAACCACAATTCCCGAAAACACATTCAACGGCTGCAAGGCATTGAAGAGCGTAGAGATTCCCGCATCGGTTACTGCTCTTGCTAAGCAGGCATTCTACAACTGCTCAGCGCTGGCAACTATAAAACTCAACGAGGGTCTCACCAGCCTGGGCGAGAACGCGCTGCGCGGCACTGTCATCACCGAGCTTGACATACCCGAGGGCGTTACAACCATCGGCAAAGCAGTGCTTTACGGCGACAAGGTTCTCACCAAGGTGACTCTTCCCAGCACTGTCACTACTCTCGATGCCCAAGCCTTCTACAATTGCACAACGCTTGCCGAGGTGCACAACCGCATGGCAGCGCCCCTCACTATCGTGGCCAACACATTCTACAAGGCGCAGACAGGCACGCTCTACGTTCCCAAGGGAACCCTCGCAGCCTATCAAGCAGCCGACGTGTGGAAGTCGTTCAAGAACATCGTTGAGGAAGAAAACGAGGATCCTGGCATTCCTGGCGACGTGAATGGTGACGGCACTGTCGATATCACCGATGCCAACATCCTCATCAATCTCATCCTGGGCAAGGATAACGCCAGCAGCTATGGCAACCGTGCCGACGCCGACGGCAACGGCACAGTTGACGTGAGCGACGCCAACGCCGTGATCAACAAGATCCTGGGCAAGTAAGGTTAAGTGGATTAATAGACATCGTTAATAACGTGGTTTTCGTGATTTACGTTAATCACGTTATTATCGTTATTGTCGTTATTAACGTTATTATCGTTATTAACGTTATTGTCGTAACGATTGCTGAATAGTTACAATCGCTAGTCCGCAATGTTAATAATCTCTAAAAACCGAAATGGCGATTTGTTGTGTTGTCGTAATTGCGTAAATTTGTAAGTATTACAAACATTAGTCATTTAGCATGATCGAATAAACTATCGTTGATATGAGGAAACTATTTTCTATCTTGTGTGCAACCATAGCGCTCGTGGCATCGGCTGCTGTGGGCGATGATTTCAATTATCAAAACTGCACCTATCTCATCACTAAGGAGTATGTGGGCAGCAGTGAGTATGGTGAGATTACCTGCATGGGCCTCAACGCCACCGGCAAGGCAGCCCAGTCGCTTGACCTTACCATTCCACGCCTCATTGCGCGCGGCAGTAATCCTACCAGGTATTACCGCGTGACTAAAATCCTCGATAAGGGATTCTATGGATGTGAAAACATCGTCTCGTTAACGATTAACGACAAGATAGACCTGATAGGTTCAGGTGCCTTTGCATCGTGTACCAATCTCCAGACCCTCGTTTGCGGAGCCGTGGAGATAGGCCAACAGGCGTTCTCGGGTTGTGAGAAGCTGAATAAAATCACTTTGCGAGAAGGAGTGCAAAAACTTGATTCGTTCTGTTTCCAGAAGACCAGCATCAGATACATCGATATCCCGGCTTCGGTGACTTCGATAGGACGTTTGCCGTTTATGGGTTGTAAATCTATGTTTGAATACAGTGTGAGCAAGGACAACCAGTACTATGCTGATGATGGTCGCATGCTTTACTCCAAGGACTACAATTCCCTCATTTATTCACCTGAGGGAATTAATTGTAATAAAGGTTACCTTTTTCGAGTTCACGCCAAAACCACCATTGTAGAGACTGAGGCTTTCAATGGTTTTATTGGCCTGGCCTGGATTGTTTTGCCTTACGGCATCAAGACCATCAAGGATAATGCTTTTACCAATTCGAACATTGATGGTGTGATTATTCCTTCTACTATTGAGTCAATCGGTACCAATGCGTTCCGCAGTTGTAAAAATCTTACCCACCTGTTTGTCAATAAAAAGGTGCCTCTTTATGTAACGGGACTTCTTACCGACTCCAAAAAACCGCACCTCCATGTGCCGTTGGGCCGTGAGGATGCTTATAAGAACAGCAACTGGAATGAGGTTGAAGATTATAACGCCCTCGGCATTGAATCGTTTGACTTGATCAATGAAAATGACATTGCTGTAACCATTACCAGCACTAAGAGATGCCAGGCCGTTGACGGCGTAACTTATGACGGACGCTGCAAGATGGTTAAGTCTCCCAAATATTACAACAACCCTAATGCCATCGTTAAACTGCCCAATTCCATTACCGTGGGCGATAGGAATTTTGCTCTCACCAGCATTGCAACGCGAGCCAAGACTTCTTTGTCAGATACTGAGAGTTGGTCATACTATGGTGGCGAAGCTGTTGATTCGATTGACTATGCAGCGTTTATCAATACTCAAGTCAAGTATGTTGCATTTAAAAATGCGAGTTATGT
>JAGHSP010000145.1 GCA_018065815.1 Candidatus Sodaliphilus limicaballi
AGTGAGATCCGCGCGGGGAGTTCCTGCGGGTTCTGCGCGAGAATCTTCCTGGGCATGATGTGGAAACGAAGTGTCGCCGGGCGCTCGCTGACGGCGCGTGGCGACACGGTTGTCCTAGGGGTGATACCCTGTGTATGTGCTGATGTTTACTTCACAACGACCTTCTTGCCGCCGTGGATGTAGATGCCCGCGGGGAGGCCCTGGGTCGCATCCTGGGCGGTGACGTTGCGGCGAACCACCTGACCCTGCAGGTTATAGACGTTGGCGGGGCTGTCAGTTGCGTTGACAGCGACATCGTTGATGCCCGTCTGCTCAACTTTCTTTATGCCTTCCACGAGGTGGTCATAGGCATTCTTGATATGGTATAAGGGATCGTCGTCATAGATGTTGTTGTTCACATACTCTACTTCGCCCTGCTCGTCAAAGTATATGTACAGGCCTAAGCACAGATTGATGAAATGACCCGAGCCAAGGTATGCCGGACCCACGCCGTAGTGGTTTGCCCATCCGTAGCAGCCTTTTTCGTCTATTCCGCCGTCACACAGTCCGATTCCCTCCACGAAGCTCATCAGGGGGATACTATCACCCACGGTGCGCTCGTAGTCAATCCTCAGCTTAGAGTGCTCCTTGCCGCTGTTGTTCTCCTTTACCCATGCGAACTTGGCGTTGCCCTGCTCGGGAAAGCCGTTCTCGAAGTCATAGTAGTAAATTTCCTTTCCGCTCTTGCCGGTGTCGATGCCGTCGTCCTGCTTGTTACGGTACAGCGACCCGAAGAATGCCTCGGGCTCCTCAAAGTCATAGATCTTGTATTCGCCGGTCTTCTCAAAATAAGGCCCGGGGAAAACCTTCACGATGCCATATTCCAGGTCGTCCACGTTGGGTCCGTCGGCCTGGATTGCATAGACCTTGCGTCCTTCTTCCCTGACGAGGTTCCTCACGTAGGTCACCAGCTCGCCCGTGCTCTTGCTGCGGTAGGTGGTGTACTGCTTCTTGTAGGTCACGCCGTTGACAACAGTGTCGCCCTTGAACTCGAGCAAATAAATTTCGGCTGGCGGATGGGGTAAAGTCAAACGATTTGCAGCATAGAACGCCTTTGTCCCCTCGCGCACGATGTTTCTCTCCTGCGCCTGCACGGCACCCACGCATGTGGCCGCTAGAACCACTGCTGATAATAATTTGATTGATCTCATAATAAATTAATGTTTTAAAAGTTGAATACTATTGGTTTTTTCTCCTTTTATATATAAAGTGGCAATATAAGTTCCTGCCGGCCATGAAGAAGCATCAATCATCCATTCTTCTGAATTAACGGGAATGTTGTAAATATATTGCACGTTGTTGCTCAGAACCGGCTGGCACACAATGCAGGTGTTCTCAGGAGCGGGCATACTCAGCGAAACGTTAAGTACGCTAGATACCGGGTTGGGATAAGCGTTGCATATCGTAGGCACGGGTATGAGGTTGACTGAAGAACTTCTTGTCTGTCCGTTGTTCCTGTTGGTCAGCACTGCTCGGTAATCTCCTGATGCCGATGCAGGCAACACGAGGCTTTCTCCGCTGCCGATGGCAAATTCGCTGTCAGGATTAAACCATTCAACTGACTCGTCTTCTTCTGGGTTGACTACAGACAGCACTCTCTGCTGGCCCTGCTCTTCTATGTTGATGATAAGCGGTTCCACAGTGTAGCGAGTATCATCGTAGATCCTGACTTTTATGCCACCTACCAGCGAGTCGCAAGCCGAAAGCTTGATATCAAACGCTAACTCGTTGTATGCGTTCAGGTTGGCACCGAAGTGCATACAACGCAGTGTTAGATTCTCCATCTGGTGCGGCGCAAGCGGGATGTCATAGATGACTGACCCTGGAGATACCGAGAAGCTATGCGTGGAAGCGGATGCCGACACGTTATCTGCTCGTCCCCCGTTTCCTACCCATGACTGATATATGGCTACGGGTAACTGCAACGTCATTCTGTGTATGACTAAGTTGGTACTCAGTGCGCTGTCTGTCTCAAACGACAGTGTATAGTTGACGGTCGAGTCGCTGTCGTTGATTATGCCTATGGGTATGTATTCGCTGAACTGAGTTTTCACAGCGTTGGTTAGTGCCATGCTGTTGTGTTTCAGCACATCGCCAATGTTGTTGAATTTTGTGCCTGTGGCATTAGTGCAGACTGAAGTGCTGCCTATGGGCGTGTTGATTATCTCCGCAAGAACACTTATGTCCACACCGTAGGGTTTGCTCTGGACATACGCGCGCAGATCGGCGGGCAAAAACCAGGGCGTGCAGAACCGCAGGCTGTCACCGTCGGGAATATCGTATATTAATGGGACATCATCAATTATGCCTCCCAGCCTGGAGGTTTCTCCGTTCCACACGGGGTAAGATGCATTAAGCGCTGGCAAAGTCCAGTTTATACGCAGTTTCTTGCCCACTCCGCAATAGTCTTTGTAGCCTTTGTTCTTAAGTGACACGTAAACATACACGTTTTCGTCTCCGGGCTTGATGCGCTCGGTCTCATTTCCGTAGTCGGGCTGGCGCCTTATCTGGATGTCCGACGAATACCAGGGGATGGAAGTGGTGTTGTTATACTCCTTGCCGGTGTCCAGTACATTGTCACGGATATAGAGTGCAGAGGTGTCGTTCCAGCAGCAGATAGAGACATCGTTCCCCAGGAAGCTCGGGTTAGAGTCATATGTTGCCTGCTCCTGGTAATATATAGGGTCAATCCATGTTGTGTTGATGCTGTCCCGGTCATAATGGTCGTAGTTGTCGCCGCGGGCATATTCAAAGGCTTCTTCTATCGAAATGCGGTGGTTGCCATCGGTGTCAACATCTAAGGCATTGTGGCAGTCTCTCTCGTTAAGCGCATTAGTGAGTTTGTGGAAGAACAAAGTGTACTTGTTGTCATCGAATGTCAACTGGTCTTCTCCACAGGATGCCATGACGACACGTCCGGGCTGTGACATAATCTCAGGGAAACGTCCTGAATGACATGCACTGATGACAACAGTCTGTGCCCTTGACGGAATCTGGTCAAGCCTCCATTTTAATTCACCGGCATAGTAGCAATCTCCCTTGCCACGAGACTTTCTAAGGATGACACATGGGTCCTCTCCGTCTTTGCCATTATCGCCGTGCAGTTCCACAAACACCATCAGTTCGTAGGCCTTTATGTCTGCACGCATTTTATATGAGTTCAATATGTTCTCGACATTTGCACGTGTGATCGCACCGTCACAGTCATCAATTCCGTCAAAGTCAAGATCCATTGGCATTGTTCCATTAAACATGTCGTCGCTTTCTCCTCCGCTTCCTAACAACACTGTGATGTTTTCTTTAGGTATCTTGTACCTTTGGTTAAGGACCTGGTACATGTAGGCACAGTCATTGAAAAATGTTATATTGTTACCACCGCTAGTATAGCCTCCCATGATAAACAGCACCAATGTTTTTTGCGCTGCAATTGAGTCCATGTAAACATTGGGCTCAGAGATAGTGTATTCCCTTGTAGGGAAATTGTCATAATAGATATGACCGGGCGTATTGCGTGCGGTGTTGATGCTGTACATGTCTATACCCGGAGGAAAAGCGCCCTTATAAGTAAAGAGCTCAAAGTTATCGGATACAGTTTTAGGGATGTAGAAATAGCGGCAAGGATGTGCCCACTTGGCGTTGGGAATCTCATCGGCAAAAACGAGCCATTTGTCAACTCCGTCAGCCATCCAGCCGTAATCGGGCAAATCATGCGGCAGGCATCGGTGGTCCTCAAGGATAGAGGTTACAGGAGCAATGGTTAGGTTAACTTTGCTGTTGTCGGGATAATAGTTCTGCTTGACAAACGACACGGCATCAATGTCACTCACCTGCCTGGCAAATGCAGTGATGCTGAAAAACAGTAGGAGAATAAAAACCAATCGTTTCATGTATCTTTAGGTTTTAAATAAATAGGAGAATAATCAAATAAATAAGTTGGCACTTACAGCCGTTTTGGGTTTGTGAGAGCTAAAATGTAGCAGTGGTAGCGTAGTCGGCGGCATAGAGTGTGCCCTCGAATAGGTCACCATCCCCGGTCTCGATAGTGATGGAATAGTCACTGATGCCGTCCACGGCGATGGGGATTGTCGTGAAGGTAGATGTCGCATAGTAGTCAACATCGGCATAAAGCGATGAAATGGTGACAATAAAATTGTTCACCGGCTGGTTGCCAAAATCAATGGTTAAAATAGATGATGCAGTGTAAAACTGCACTAAAGGTTCACAAACGTGTGGTTGTGGACGATGGTTTCCATTAATTATAACAACACGCTTTTGATTGTCATTAATTGAATCAACATTAGCATTTAGGCTGACATTAAAAATTAAAACAAGTGAAATCAATAATAAAAGTTTTTGTTTCATAAATGTAAAAAATATTGGTTTATGACTGCAAAGTAACGGAATTTATTTTTTACATCAAAATAATTTTAGTGCTATTTT
>JAGHSP010000006.1 GCA_018065815.1 Candidatus Sodaliphilus limicaballi
ATTAATATATAATAAAATGCTATCACCCGAAAATAAAGCCGAGGCCTCCAATGGGAAGCCCCGACCTTTTTATTGTTTTCAAAATCACCCGCAGGTCTATCAAGGAATGAGATTATGGCTGCGGAATATCTTCTGAATCTTCTCAAGAGCCTCTGTCACCTGATCCTTGGTGTGAGTTGCCATGAGGCTGAAACGAATGAGCGTGTCGTTAGGAGCAACAGCAGGCGAAACAACTGGATTGACAAAGATACCCTCATTGAACAACTCGGTCGTGATGAGGAATGTGAGGTTGTTGTCGCGAATGTAGAGCGGGATAATGGGAGTCTCGGTATTACCAACTTCACACCCCATAGACTTGAAGCCTTCAAGAGCGTAATTTGTAATATCCCACAAGTGCTGCTGACGTTCAGGTTCCTCAACCATGATGTCAAGCGCTGCATTTACTGCCGCTGTCGATGCGGGGGTGATGCTAGCTGTGAAGATGTAAGAACGAGAGTGATGACGCAAGAAGTTGGTTATCACTTCATCGGTTGCGATAAATCCGCCCAGTGATGCAAACGACTTGCTGAATGTGCCCATGATGAGGTCAACCTCGTCGGTAAGGCCGAAGTGGTCACACACGCCGCGTCCGCCATTTCCGAATACGCCTATGCCATGAGCCTCATCCACCATGATGCTTGCATTGTACTTGTGAGCAAGATCCACGATATCGGGCAATTTACACACGTCGCCTTCCATCGAGAACACACCGTCGGTCACGATGAGTTTAACGCGGTCAGGCTCGCACTTCTTGAGCTGTGCTTCGAGCGAAGCCATGTCGTTGTGCTTGTACTTCAACGAATTAGAGAACGACAAGCGACGACCCTCAATAATCGAAGCATGGTCTTGCTCGTCCCACAGGATATAATCCTCACGGCCTGTGAGCGATGACACGACACCCAAGTTCACACCGAAACCGGTTGAATAAACCATAGCGTCCTCTTTACCGATATAGTCAGCAAGACGACGCTCAAGCTGCTTGTGGATGTCAAGTGTACCGTTCAAGAAAGGTGAACCAGCACAACCAGTACCATATTTCTTCACTGCTTCGATAGCAGCTTGCTTTATCTTGGGATGATTTACTAATCCAGTGTAACAGTTAGAACCAAACATCAACACCTTCTTGCCGTTGATCATAACTTCGGTGTCCTGCTCGCTGGCAATAGCACGGAAATAAGGATATATACCTGCCTCTTTTGCTTTTTGAGGCTCTAAATACCTAGATAATTTTTCTTGTAATGGTTTCATTTTTAATTTTAACAATAGTTATAAACTATCTATATCTTGAATTAGGCATCATTGCCCTTCATTATAG
>JAGHSP010000019.1 GCA_018065815.1 Candidatus Sodaliphilus limicaballi
AATATCGCTGGGCAATAATATACCTCAACGACCTCGAGGCCGGCAGCGGCGCAACGCTCCAGCTCGCGCACGCCCTCCACGATGAAGACGCCCTCGCTCAAGCGCAAAGCGCTTTTTTGCTGCAACGCCACCAGCCGCTTCACGCGGCTGTTGGCAAGGCTAGTGATTACGTTCTCTTGCATAGTCTATTGAGTTGTCGATGTTTCGAGTTGTCGATGTTTCGATTAAACCTTTAAACTTTTAAACCTTTAAACCCTTAAACCTTTATCTCAAAACACCTGTTCCTCGTCGGGGTCGCTAACCACCTGGAAGTCATCGTTCTCGTCCTGGTAGTCGGTCTCCCAATACTCGTCGCTCCACTCCTTGCTGTCGGGGCCTATCATCTTGCCGCCGGCATTGGTATCCTCGTCGTCGATCTCGATTACTTCTTCCTTCTCGGCCGAGAAGATGAAGTCGTCCTCGGCTTGCACGCGGTGACGCTCGTCGAGGTCGCGCTGCACGATGCTCTCGGGGATGCGGTTGCGCTCGTCGTTGATGGTGCGCCACAGCACGTCCTTGAGCTGCGTGAGCCCCATCTGCGCCACGCTAGAGATGAACACGGTCTCCACGCCCTCGGGAAGCTCGGCACGCATCTCCTCGATGAGTTCGTCGTCGAGCATGTCGCACTTGGTGATGGCGAGCACGCGGGGTTTCTCCACGAGGTCGGGGTTGAATGTCTCAAGCTCATTGCACAGCACCTTGTATTCCTTGGCGATGTCGTCGCTGTCGGCGGGGACCATGAACAGCAGCACTGCGTTGCGCTCGATGTGACGCAGGAATCGCAATCCCAGTCCGCGTCCCTCGCTAGCACCCTCGATGATGCCAGGGATATCGGCCATGACAAACGACTGCTGGCCGCGGTAGCTCACGATGCCCAGGTTAGGTTCGAGAGTGGTGAATGGATAATTGGCAATCTTGGGTTTAGCAGCCGAAATCACGCTGAGCAGTGTGGATTTTCCCGCATTGGGGAACCCCACGAGACCCACGTCGGCCAGCAGTTTGAGCTCCATGATCACGTGCTTCTCCACGCCGCGTTCGCCCGGCTGTGCAAAGCGGGGAGTCTGGCGGGTAGCCGTCTTGAAATGGGTGTTACCCAGTCCGCCGCGGCCGCCCTTGAGCAGACGCACCACCTGGTCGTGCTCGGTGACGTCGCACAGGAACTTGCCAGTGTCGGCATCATATACCGCCGTTCCGCAAGGCACCTCGATGGTGCGGTCTTCGCCGTTCTTGCCAGTGAGCTGGCTGTCGCCTCCAGCCTGTCCGTCGGTTGCCAGGATGTGGCGTGTGTACTTGAGGTGGATGAGCGTCCACAAGTTGCGGTTACCCTTGAGGTAAACGTGTCCGCCACGGCCGCCGTCGCCGCCGTCGGGACCACCCTTGGGCACATACTTGGCACGGTGCAGATGGGCCGAACCAGCGCCACCATGGCCGCTGCGGCAAAATATTTTCACATAGTCGATAAAGTTACTCTCTGCCATATCTTTTTTTAACGAAAAACTAAAATGCTTACGCATTTTCACGAAAACGAAAAACTATAATGTTTACGCATTTTCACGAAAACGAAAAACAGTTTCAAGAAGACAACTCGAAATATCGAGACATCGATTAAACCTTTAAACTTTTAAACCTTTACTACCCCTTTATCCACTTGATCACGTCTTTGATCGTGTGTTTCTTGCCGTAGAGCAGGATGCCGGTGCGATAGATGCGTGATGCAATCCACACGATACCTGCCGCCGATGCGTAGAGAAGCACAAGGCTAATCAATATCTCCCACCATGCCACTTCAAAGGGCAGTCTCACCATCATCACCACAGGCGCGGTGAATGGTATCATCGAGCATGCCACCGCCATGGGGCCGTTGGGGTTGCCCACGCAGGCAATGCCAGCATAGAGGGCAATGATCATCACAAAGATGACCGGCGTGGTGAACTGACCGGCGTCGCTCGCCTGGTCCACTGCCGAGCCAAATGCAGCAAACAGTGCCGCATAGAGCACATAGCCGCCTATGAAATAAAGCACAAAGCAGCAGATGATGGGAATGTAGTTGATGCTGTAGATGCTTTTCATCACCTCCATCATCACATCATCGTCAACTCCCGCAGCCATCTGGGCGGCCTGGTTGCCCGTCATTGCGGTTGCCGACGGGTCAACGCCGAACACCACACCCATGATGCTGCCCATGACCATGAGCAGGACAGTCCACACAGCAAGCTGGGTGAGGCCCACTAGACCTATGCCCACTATCTTGCCCATCATGAGCTGGAAAGGCTTGCACGAGCTCACTATCACCTCCACGATGCGGTTAGTCTTCTCCTCGACCACGCCATTCATGATCATGGCTCCGTTCATGAGCACAAACATGTAGGTGAACAGCGACAGCATCATGCCTAGCACCATTGCCATCTCGGTCGATGTCTCGCTCTCGCCGTCACTGCTCCACTTCACGCTGCGCACATCGACTTTCACCCTGCTGTTGTCAATTATCTGCTGCAGGCCATCGATGCCGTATGAGGCTACATGCGCACGAGTGATGGTGTCGCTCAATGCGGTGTTGATGGTTTCCTTGAGATTGGCATTGATAGTGCTTTCGCTATACACGTTCACCACGGGAATTGAATCGACTGTCTGGGGTATGACCACAACGGCTGTGATGTCACCGCCGCTCTTGTCGTAAAACTCGCGGGCATTGGTTGCAGTGTCGCCGCGCAGGGCCACGAAGCGGTAAAGGTCGGTGTCGTGTATCGCCTGGGCATACTTCCCCGTCTCGTCAATCACGGCAACAGTCTCAACGTCGCTTCCGGCATCGTTAAGATAGCCTATGAGCGCTGGCACACCGCCACACACCAGGATGAGCAACGGCATGAGCAACGTGGTGAGCACAAACGACTTGGACTTCACCATCGACATGTATTCTCGCGCTACGATAAGTTTCAGTTTGTTCATTGTGGCTGCTGTTTTGTGAGGTTAACCGTTTCGATGAAAATCTCATGCATGCTGGGTAGCACCTCGTGGAATCCCGTGAGGTTGCAGTTGTCGTTGAGCCATGACACTGCCGAGCGCACACCCACCCCGCTGTTGAGCTTGATGAGCGTCTCGCGCTTGTTGTCGCTCTTGGCGGGCAAGATGGCATACAGGTCATCATTGGCAGGCAGAGCCTGTCCGCCCTCAAGCGACACGGCGATGATATTCTTCTTGTAGGCATGGCGTATCTCGTCCACACTGCCCTGCAGCACTACCCTCGACTGGTTGATGAGCGTGATTTGCTCGCACACGGCCTCCACGCTCTCCATGTTGTGGGTAGAGAACAGGATAGTCGCGCCGCCGTCGCGCAGGGCCAGAATCTCTTGCTTGAGCTGCTCGGCATTCACCGGGTCAAATCCCGAGAACGGCTCGTCAAAGATGAGCAGCTGCGGACGGTGAATCACGGTGGCGATGAACTGCACCTTCTGCTGCATGCCCTTCGACAGCGCCTCGAGTTTCTTGTCGGCCCACTGCTCCAGGTCAAATCTCTTGAGCCACGACCGGGCCTCGGCCACCGCGATGCTCTTGGGCATGCCCTTGAGACGTGCCAGATAGACTATCTGGTCAAGGACTTTCATCTTCTTGTACAGACCGCGCTCCTCGGGCAAGTAGCCTATGCGTGTCACGTCGTCGTCAACGATGGGGCGTCCGTCAAGCAGCACCTCGCCACTGTCCTGGCGCGTGATACGGTTGATGATGCGAATGAGCGACGTCTTGCCGGCGCCATTGGGCCCCAGCAAGCCATAGATGCACCCCTTGGGCACACTGATCGTCACCCCATCGAGAGCAGTATGCCCCGAGTAACGCTTCACGACATCTTTTATTTCAATGAAATTCATAATGGCTCAACTTGTTTCTCTATAATTTCTAGATATCTAGGCTATATACAATCAAAGAGCCTATAGTTCCCGCAACAGGGACTCAATTAGGCTCTTTTCTTGACAATTCTTGTTGTTATTCTTCTACGTCGGCAGTCTGCATAGTGGTGAACACGCTCTGCACGTCTTCATCCTCCTCTACAACCTCGATAAGTGCCTCAACCTGAGCGGCCTGCTCGGCATTGAGCTCCTTATAGTCGTTAGCCTCGTAAACAAACTCGCTGCTGATGATCTCGAAGCCGTTCTCCTCAAGATACTTCTGAATCTCACCGTTAGACTCAAATGCACCGCTGATCATGATTTCCTCCTCGTCCATGTCAACCTCTTCGGCACCGCAGTCGATGAGTTCGAGCTCGAGTTCGTCAAGTTCGATACCGTCCTTGGGAGTAACGTGGAAGTAGCACTTGTGAGTGAACATGAAAGCAACAGAACCCGAGTTACCCAGGCTGCCGCCCTTCTTGTTGAAGTAGCTGCGCAGGTTAGCAACGGTGCGGGTAGTGTTGTCGGTTGCAGTCTCAACCAAGACAGCGATACCGTTAGGAGCATATCCCTCGTAGATTACTGTCTTGTAGTCCTTTGCATCCTTGTCGCTTGCTTTCTTGATGGCGCGCTCGATGGTATCCTTGGGCATGCCGGCGCTCTTTGCCGATGCCATGAGGGTACGCAGACGTGAGTTAGTGTCGGGATCTGGGCCACTAGCCTTCACGCACATAGTGATTTCTTTACTGAATTTTGAAAATGCCTTGCTGTTTTTGCTGTTACGCGCCATGATGCGCGCTTTGCGATATTCAAATGCTCTTCCCATTGTGTAGTGTATAATTTATGTTTTTTGTTTTTAATTCTCTGTTTCACAGCAAATTGATACCACATCACGCACACACTGCGGCGCAACACGGCACAATTAACTCACAAAGATACTGCATTTTTGCCAATTTTGCAACTCTACCACTTGTCAAAAAAACGAGTGCTCCATCAAAAACACATCAAAAATACA
>JAGHSP010000111.1 GCA_018065815.1 Candidatus Sodaliphilus limicaballi
ATCTCCCGCAGGTCCCGTTCCCGGCGGTTCTCCGCCGGGTGAGGTAATTCCATTTTGCTTGCAGAGCAAGCTATTTTCTAAGCGAAGCATAAAAATCATAATAAAAATATTTTCTTTTTTTACCTGACAACAATTAATTAAGATAAAAGACGTCTTATCACATGAGAAAATTGTACCGCTTTACCCCGCTTGTCATGATTGTGACGGTGATATTGCTTCAGGCTTGCAGCGCCAAGAAGAATACCGCCGGCTCGCGCTTTTGGCAGGCGCTAAACACCAGGTACAATGTCTATTACCACGGAAAAACAAACTACGACGAGCAAATCAAGATTGTAGAAGACGAGTATCAGGACGACTACTCGCAGCGCCTTTTCGTTCATCCTGCCGAGGCCAAGTCGAGCCCCAAGGCGCCTCAGCCCGGAGGCAGCTTTGACCGCACCATCGAGAAGATGCAGAAGGCTATCGCACTGCACTCTATCAAGAAAAAACCTAACCGTAAGGCAGGAAAGGGCAATGACCCCAAGTACAAGGAATGGATGAAACGCGATGAGTACAACCCGTTCCTGCACAACGCCTGGTACCTGCTCGCCAAGAGCGAGTACATGAAGGGCGACTTCCTCAACGCGGCAGCTACGTTCCGCTACATCTACCGCCACTTCACATGGAAGGAAGAGCTCTCGCAAGAGGCCCAAGTGTGGGAGGCGCTGTGCTACTGCGCTATGGGGTGGACCAACGAGGCCGACAACGTGCTGGCACACGTCCACATCGACAAAATCGAGAACAAGCGCATACGCTCGCTTGCCAACCTTGCCTTTGCCGACTACTACATCAAGGAGAAGAGAAACGAGCAGGCAATCCCCTATCTTGCCGAAGCCGTGAAAGGAATGGGCGGGTCGCAAAAAGTGCGCCTTAACTTCCTCCTGGGACAGCTCTATGAAGACGCCGGCAGCAACAACCTGGCCTACCTGGCCTACAAGAAAGCAGGCAGCAGCAACAGCAGCACATACCGCACCAAGTTCAACGCGCGCATCAAGCAGAGCGCCGTGTTCACAGGCACCAACGTGAGCAGCGAGGTCAAGGCACTGCGCAACATGGCACGATTTGACCGCAACAAGGAATACCTCGACCAAATCTACTATGCGATAGGCAACCTCTATCTCTCGCGCCAGGACACCGTCCGCGCCATTGAGAACTACATCAAGGCTGCCGAGAAGAGCACACGCAACGGCGTGGACAAGGCCATCAGCCAGCTCACCCTGGGCGGCGTTTACTTCGCACAGCACAAGTATGACCTGGCACAGCCCTGCTATGCCGAGGGTATCACACAAATCAACGAGGATTATCCTAACTACAAGATGCTCAAGCACCGCAGCGACGTGCTCGACGAACTTGCCGTTTACTCGCAGAACGTCACCTTGCAGGACTCGCTGCTCAAACTCTCAGAAATGTCGCTCGACGAGCAGAAGAAGGTGATCAAGAAAATCATCGACGAGCTCAAGAAGAAAGAAAAAGAAGAGGAAGAAGCCGCCAAGCGCGAGGAATACCTGGCGCAGCAAGGGGCGCAGGGCAACACACTGCCCGCCGGCAAGAACCAGCCCACGGCATTCCAAATGAACAACGACAACTCATGGTATTTCTATAACGACGCCACCAAGAACGCCGGCAAGACCGCCTTCCAGCAGAAGTGGGGCAACCGCAAGCTCGAGGACAACTGGCGCCGACGCAACAAGAACACCTTCTCGCTGGGCGATGACTCTGATGACACGTCAACAGCCGCGGCAAGCGACTCAACCGCCAGTGCAGCAGGAAACGACAGCACCGCCGTCGATAAGGAAGCGCTCAAGCGTGCCGAGGACCCGCACTTCGAGGAATACTACCTCAAGCAGATTCCCAAGACCGAAGAGCAGAAGCAAGCCGCACACGACATCATTGCCGAGGGCTTGTACAACATGGGCATCATACTCAAGGACAAGCTCGAAGACCCCGATGCCGCCGAGTTCCAGTTCAACGAACTCATGCGCCGCTACCCCGGCAACGAATATCGACTTGAGGCATATTATAATATGTATCTCATGTACATGCGATATGACCGCATAGGCAAGGCCGAGGCATGCCGCGACACTATCCTCACCAGCTTTGCCGACTCCAAGTATGGTCTCGCAATGCAGGATCCCGACTACCTCGACAACCTCAAGAACATGGAGACCGACCAGGAATACATGTATGAGCAGGCCTATAACGACTATTTGAGCAACAACAACGAGGCTGTGCACGAGGCCTATGCCGAGATGATGCGCAAGTACCCCTTGTCGAAGATCATGCCCAAGTTCATGTTTATCGACGCCCTCAGCTATGTCACCCAGCGCGACTACGAGCAGTTCAAGACCACAATCAAGGACCTGCTGCAACGCTATCCCGAGACCGACATCACTCCCGTGGCGTCGGGCATCGTCAAGCAACTCAACTCCGGACGCAAGCTCACCGGCGGTTCAAGCAACACCCGTGGCATGATATGGAGCACAAGACTGGGCAACGACTCTACGCCCGAGGGCATCGAGCGCAAGTTCACGCCGTTCAAGGACGACTTCGACAAGCCGCACGTGTTCATCATCCTCTACCCCACCGACTCCGTAAGCTCCAACATGCTCCTATACGAGGTGGCACGCCACAACTTCAACACATTCGTGGTTAAGGACTATGACCTCGAACAGATGACCTTCGGCCGTCTGGGACTCCTATGTGTCAAAGGATTTGCCAACTATGACGAGGTGGTTCACTACCGCACAGTCTTTGAGGAAGACAAAGACATGGTCATCCCCGAGGGGCTGCACCAGGTGCTCATCAGCGAGGGCAACTTCCAGCTGCTGCTCAACGAGGGTCGCTCGTTTGAGGATTACTTCAACTACCTCGAGCACAAGAACGACGAGGATGTAGAAGGCAAGGTCCCCGAACTAGAGAAGCAAGACGAAGAAACTGACGAGCAAGACGCTAACCAGGACGATGCCGAGGCCAAGAAGAAAGCCGAGGCAGAGGCTAAACGCAAGGAAGCCGAGGCCAAGAAGAAAGCCGAGGCAGAGGCTAAACGCAAAGAAGCCGAAGCCAAGAAGAAAGCCGAGGCAGAGGCTAAACGCAAGGAAGCCGAAGCCAAGAGAAAAGCCGAGGCAGAGGCAAGGCGCAACGAAGCCGAAGCCAAGCGCAAAGAAGCCGAGGCAAAGAGACTTGCCGAGGAAGAAGCAAGACAACTCGCCGAAGCAGAGGGCAAGATGCTCACCGAGGACAAAACCAAGCAAGATCCCGCTAGCAACATTGCCAGCGACGAGAGCGGAAACGTTGTGACCGAGGAGACCAAGGCCAACGAGGACAAGAAACAGCGCACCGTGTCGCGCGAGCAGCTCATGCGCAGCCGCCGTGCCCGCGACGCCGAGGCCAACGCACAAGCCGAAGAAAAGAGCAATGAAACCGCCGCCGATAACGACAGCGAGAAAAAACGCTCGGTCAAGGACAAGAAGGACAACGACAACGCTAACGCAAAACGAGAAGAAGAAGCTAAACGCAAGGAACAAGAGGCGCAGCGCAAAGAGCAAGAGGCTCGCCGCAAAGCCGAACAGGCAGAGCGCAAGCGTGCCCAGATAGAGCGACAGAAGCAAGAAGAAGCCGAGAAACGCGCCGAGGAGGCTAAACTCAAGGAAGACATCAAGCAAGAACAGCGTGATGCCAAGGCCAATGAGAAAGCCGAGCAGAAGCGCCTCAAAGAAGCGGAGAAGGACGAGAAAGCACGCGAGAAAGAATTGAAGAAGCTCGAGAAGAAACAGCAAGACTCAATCAAGCGTGCCGAGAAGCAGGCCGAGAAACTGCTCAAGAAGCAGCAAAAGGCCCGCGAGGACTCTATACGCCGTGCCGACATCGCCCGCGAAGACTCGCTCAACGCCCTTGACCAGGCACGCATCGACGCCCGCAAGCAAGCCGAGAGAGACAAGTATCAGGAAGCCCGCGACAAAGAACAGGCCAAGATTGATGCTAAGAAGCAGCAAGAAAAAGAGCGCAAGGAGCGTGCCAAGGCTCGCGAGCAGGAACGCAAAGCCAAGGAGAAAGAACGCAAGGCCAAGCAGAAAGAGCGTGAAAAGCAACGCAAGGAACGCGAGAAACAACGCAAAGCCGAGCAAAAGGCCAAGCAAGAAGCCGCCAAGCAGAAACAAAAGGAGCGTGAAGAAGCTGCAAAGCAGAAGGAGCGTGAACGCAAAGAATCGCGCGACGCCAGCCGTTCAGCACGCAACAACAAGAAATAGCGATAGTCACCAACTTACAGATTTATAGACATGAAGAGAACTTTACTACTTGCAGCAGTGGTTGTGGCAATGACCGCAAGCGCACACACCAAGAGCGAAATGGTGCAGCAAGCGCCAGCGATGCCCGAGGTAGTCACCACCCCCGAGGTAGTGGTTGAAACCGCGCCCGTGCACCGTCTCACCGCAGCCGAGGTAAAGGCACAACACAAAGTTGCGCCCAAGGATAACGTCAAGGCATGGTACAATCGTCCCGCAGGCACCATGTGGCAGACCTATATCACCACCGACAACGTCAAGAACCCTCCATTCAAAGCATGTTATGCCCCCTACCTGAACGTCAACCCATGGAGGAACTATACGTTTGAGAGCTCATCAACCGGCGCTGTCTCGCAAGAATGGAAAGTTTATTATCGCAGGAAAATAACAACCTATACCACTCCTAGCGTCGATTTATACTGGGGATGCCAGACCGATACTATCCCGGTTCTCACAGCCTATGGCACTAACGGCAGCAGCGAATACACCCCCGCGGGCTACAACGGCAGCATCAAGCAAGCCTCCTACATCAACGGCTACTCCAACTACATAGGCCAGTACAAACCGGGCAACTCACAGCACTTCTGGTCTTCGCCCAAGTTCTTCGGCTCTGACAGCAACCGCGACGGATCAGTGAAATCAGGTGCCTACACATCCAAAGTTAACGACGCCAGCGGACAACCAGCAGGACGTCTCATGGGAAAGAACAGCGTGAACCTCAACGGCATGGCTATCGCTGCCGAGGCTCCCGTCGCGCCATACGTTATCACCCGCGTGGGACTGCGCTACCAAAACTTATTGCTGGACCAGACTTCTACCGTCCCCATTACAGCAACAATCTACAAGCTCAACTCGGTTCCTGCCTACAATAGCGACGGTGCGCCCGTCGTGATGGGCGAACCCAGCGAAGTGCTTGCCACAGCGACCGTCAACGTGAGCACGGCATGGCTCGCAACCCAACGCGAGCAATACAGAGGCACCGACGGCGCTTACACCGGCATCCTGCCCATCGCGTTGAAAGAGCCTCTTGAGGTGAACAGCGCTATCCTCGTGTGTGTTGATGGATATAACGTGGATGCTGTCAATGCCGATTTCACCTCGGTATATAGCGCCGACTACTTTGACGAGGGCCATGGCGAGATTGGTTACCTGAAAACCGTCGATTACTATACCGGCCTGCCCATCTTTGTGGGCATGTGCGGCGGTTTCGTGAACTCTTCGATCCACACTGCCCCCGCAGTGCTTCTCGACGTGGAACGCCGCTTCCTGGAGTTCAACAAGGCCGAGGAGAGCGGACTGTGGAACGCACCCGCCGAGAAATCAGACTCGATAGTAGATATATTCAGCTACCTGCCCTCCGCACAAATCAACGTCAAAATCACCGAGGTTGACAAGGCCGGCAACACGCTGAACGACGGCAACGCCCCCAGCTGGGTGAGCGTGACGCTGAAAGATCAGACCGACCCCTGGGGCAACCCTCTGGGCTCGGGCATCATCAACATGAATGTGAGCGTGAATGACAACAGCGCACAGCAACGCGCGGCACAGATTGACCTGTCGTTTGCTGGTGCTCACCTCGTTTACAACGTGGTGCAGGCTGGCACCGCGCCCGAGTATGATGGCGACGTGAACGGAGACGGCATGGTGGATATCAAGGACGTGAACATTGCTGTCAACATCATCCTGGGCAAAGCCAACAAGGAAGACTACCCCAACGGCAACAAGGTCAACGACATCAAAGACATGAACGTAATACTCAACTCTATCCTGGGCGCCAAATAAACAAGGCACCACAAGCCACAACATGCGTGATTGACGGTCCTAAGCCTCAATCACGCATGTTTCTTGTAACCCATTGCGCGAGATTAGACCATTGGTGTATAGGGACGATTTTGGGGGTAGCTATACACCGCTGTTTTTTGTGGACTCCCCGCGCGGATCTCACAGATAACACAGATTTAATAATAACTGAAAGAAATTAAAATAATTAGAATAATATTTCTTTTTCAGTTAAGTCAGAGATCTGTTGTTAATTTTTTCGTGAGACCGTGAGATCTGCGCGGGGATATTACCCAAATACCATTGGCGAATAGTTACTTTTGCATGCGAAATTACACAAAATTTCTAAACGACACAAGTTTTTTGGCTTGTGAAATGCTTATTAATATGTGAAAGACGAGCCGCCCAGGAATTCTCGCAACAGCGATGTGCTGGGGATGTCTTTCTCATCGAGGGGCTCGAAGTAGTTGAGGAACTTGAGCAGCCTGTGAGCCTCGGCATACTCTGGCGAGTTGACGGGCACCTGGCTCAGCACAGGCTCGGCGTGCATCTTCATCACCGCGAGCTCGAAGATGAGCGACGAGTTGAAGGTGGCGTCGGCATTCTCCTGGAAGGGATAGATCCACTTGTCCTCGCCACGGCGCACGCTAGCCCAGCGGGCAATGGTGCTCTGGGCGTTGCTGCCGCGATACTTGTTGTCGCGCACGATGCGGCGCAGCAGGCGGTTGTCGCTGGTGGGGATCCAGTTGTGGTCGTCAATGCTCAACGTGGTGAGGGCGCTCACATAGAGGCGGAACTTCTGCTCCTCGGGAATCTGCTTGGTGAGCTCGGGGTTGAGGCCGTGTATGCCCTCGATGAGGAGTATGTTGTTCTTCTCGAGCTTGAGTGTGTTGCCGCGGTACTCACGGCTGCCGGTGGTGAAGTTGTAGGTGGGCATAGCCACTTCCTCACCGGCGAGCAGGCGCGTGAGGTCGCTGTTGAACAGCTCCAGGTCGAGCGCATAGAGCGACTCGTAGTCGTAGTCGCCACTCTCGTCGCGCGGAGTCTTGTCGCGGTTAACGAAGTAGTTGTCCAGCTCTATTACCTTGGGCATGATATAGTTAGTCACCAGCTGGATAGCCAGTCGCTTGCTCGAAGTGGTCTTTCCGCTCGACGACGGTCCTGCGATGAGCACCACACGTGCGCCGCCAGCCTGGTAACGCTTCGCTATCTCGTGGGCTATGGCGGCAAACATCTTGTTGTGCAGCGCCTCGGCCACGTTGATGAGCATGGGCGCCTTCTTCTCCCTGATGGCCTTGTTGAGTATTCCCACGTCGCCCAGACCTATGATATCGTTGAAAGCCACATAGTCGGTAAACGCCTTGAACATCTTGGGTTGCTTCTCGGCCACAGCAGGCTGCATGTCCTTGTCGGGGGCAAGCAGTATCATGCCGCTCTCGTAGGGCTGCAGGTCAAATGACGTGAGCATGCCGGTGCGAGGCACTAGCGGGCCGTAGAAAGCATCGGCCAGATTGTCGAGGGTGTAGTAGGTGTAATAGAAATCTTTGCAGGTAGAGAGCACGCGCACCTTGTCGTTGAGCCCTTGCTCTTCAAATAGGCGTGCCACGTCCTGTGTGGGTTCTTCGTGACGCACCAGCGGCAGGTCCTGCGCAATGATTTCCTGCATGTGGGCCTTGAGCGCCGCCACCATAGAGGCGTCGAGAGTGGCATGCTCGTGCTTGATGCGGCAGTAGTAACCGCCCTTGAGCGAATGCTCAATGCGCAGGCGCTTGCCAGGATAGAGGTCGGTAATGGCCTTGTAGAGAACCATGCACAGCGAGTGCACATAACAGCGCGCTCCGGCAGGATGGCTGTAGTCCAGGAACTCGACCTGTTTGGGGCTGTAGATATTGAAAGACAGGTCCACAACCTTGTTGTTAACCAACGCACACAAGGGCTGCATGTCAATCTCAAGCACGCCCAGAACGTCGAGCAACGAGTCGCCTCCATTCACAGCAACATATTCTTGTGTATTCTTGCAAAAGATTTTTATACTGTTGTTCATCGTTGAATAGTATTTTTGGTTACAGGTCGTAAAGTTAGTAATAGTTTTTCTTATATTTATCCTTTTAGCCGAAAATTAACCACATCTTAACAAAACAGCATCATCCTTCTTCCTACTCTCTCCGAAATGCCATCACGGGGACTGTCCCTTTGATGGCATTTATAGGAGAGGAAAGGGAGAGAGTGCCATCACGGGGACTGTCCCTTTGATGGCATTTGAAAATAGATTTTTTCTGATACATGATACTTTTTCAGTGGCCTCGGACTGTCCATTTGATGGCATTTTCGTGAGAGAAGAAAGGGAGAGAGTAGGGTAAAATGAGCGATATATTTACAAGTGTAAATGTGGGGGCGAAATATGTGCTTTTTTCTTGTTTTCAGGGGGTGTTAAAAACTTTTTTTGCCTAAAATTAAAAAAATGGAATTTGGTTTTGTAAATTTTGAAAATAATTAGTAACTTTACACCCTAATTAAAAATAGAGCGAATTTAAAGGAAATAAAGCAACAAAGTTCAAACATCGTCAGTCACAATGGAACAACCAGTTTATCACATACCCGCATTGCTTGAAGAGTGCATGGAAGGTCTTGACATCAAGCCCGATGGCACCTATGTGGACGTAACATTCGGTGGCGGCGGCCATAGCCGTGCCATCATGCAGCGTCTGGGCGAGGATGGGCACTTGTATGGGCTGGACCAGGACATGGACGCCTGGGAGAACCGCATTGACGACCCCCGGTTTACATTTGTACACAGCAACTTTGCCTACCTCAAGAACTTCATGCGCTATCACGGCGTGGACGGCGTGGACGGACTGCTTGCCGACCTGGGCGTGTCGTTCCATCACTTTGACGACAGCGAGCGCGGTTTCTCGTTCCGCTTCGACGGCCGCCTGGACATGCGCATGAACCGCAATGCCGAGACCGATGCCAGCCAAGTCATCGCCACCTACAGCGAGCAGCAGCTAGCCGACCTGCTCTACCTCTACGGCGAGCTCAAGCAGTCGCGCCGCATGGCCGCTGCCATCGTTAAGGCCCGCCGCTCGGCGAGCATCGAGACCACGGCCCAGCTGGCCGAGGTGGTGAGACCCTTCATCAAGCCCAACCAGGAGAAGAAGGAGATGGCCATGGTGTTCCAGGCACTGCGCATCGAGGTGAACCGCGAGATGGACGTGCTCAAGCGACTGCTTCAATCGTCGCTCGACGTGCTCAACCCCGGCGGCAGGCTGGTGGTGATCACCTACCACTCGCTCGAGGACAGGCTTGTGAAGAACTTCATGCGCAGCGGCAACATCGACGGCAAGGTGGAGAAGGACTTCTATGGCCGCATCAATGCCCCGCTCAAGGCCGTGAACAACAAGGTGATCGTGCCTAGCGAGGACGAGGTGCTGCGCAACCCTCGCTCAAGAAGCGCCAAATTGAGAATTGCTACAAAGCTTTAAGGTGTGAAAGATTATGGAAACAGAGAAAAAACAAAATAAGAAGAAAACCAGCCTCTGGAGCATGGCACGCGACATGCGCAAGGGCCGATTCCTATCGGTGGAGTTTTTCAAGAAAAACTTGGTCTATATCGTCTTCATCATGGGCATGATCGTGATGTCTATAGCCAACAAGTATAAATGCATGACCTACAAGGACGAGGTGATGTCTCTGGAAAAACAGCGCGCCAGCATTGAGACCGACTGGGTCAACTCCAAGGCCAAATACAACTCTATGACCCGTGAGAGCCAGATGACGACACTCATGGACTCTATGCGACTTGACCTTACTTCACCCGAACAGCCACCTTATATTTTATCAACAAAATGAAAAAAAACACTACCAACAAACGCAACTTCATTTCGCGCTACCGCTTCTTTGTGGGAGCAATGCTGTTATTCGCATCTTGCATCGTGTTCAAGATGTTCAAGACCACTGTTGTATATGCCTCGGAATGGAACGACAAGGCCAACAAAGTGCTGACCAGGGTCGATTCCATCGCTCCCGTGCGCGGAAAAATCTATGCCGACAATGGGATGGTGCTTGCCACTAACATGCAGCTATACACCGCCCGCATCGACTGGAAAGCCACAGGCATCAAGCCCGACACGCTGCAGAAGTACCTTCCTGCCCTGTGCGACAGCCTGGCGGCATTTGACAAGGACAAAACACACACTGCCGAGTACTGGCAGACCGAATTGCTCACGTTTTACAAGAATTCAAAGGAAAAAGACGGAAAAAGATTTTACCGCCTGATGCGTGGCCTCACCGGACACGAGTTCAGCCGTCTGGCCTCTTTCCCCTACTTTAACAAAGGAAGTAACAAGTCAGGACTTATTTCCGACCGCGAGATAAAGCGCACCAAGCCCTTCGGAGCCATGGCATCGCGAAGCATAGGCGGCATGAAGCAAGACTCCACGGGCAACTGGCACGGCAGTTCGGGACTGGAATACGCGCTCGACTCGCTGCTCTTCGGCAAGAAAGGTGTCTCCAAGAAAGTGCAGCTCACCAACAAGATCGTATCGACCCCCGACGAGCCCGCCATCCCTGGCTACAATATCACCACCACCATCAATGTGGACATGCAGGATATCCTGGAGAACGAGCTCTACGACATGTGCAAGCTTGCCAGCGCCAAGTGGGCTACCGCCATACTCATGGAAGTGGCTACAGGCGAGATCAAAGCTATCTCTAACCTCACGCTCGACGATAAAACAGGCGACTATGTCGAGGGCACTAACAATGCCGTGATAGGCTATGAGCCCGGATCGGTGATCAAGCCCATCTCTATGATGGTGGCCCTTGAGGACGGCGTGGTGACCGGCCCCGACCACGTGTGGACCACCGGTGCCGTGTGGACCTATGCCGGCAAGACCATCAAGGACCCGCACTCGGCCCCCACACTCACCGCCGAGCAGATTATCGCTCGCTCGTCTAACGTGGGCATGTCGAAGATCATCGCATCAAAATATGGCAACAACCCCGACGGATTCCGCCAGCGCCTGGAACAGATGGGCTTCTTCGAGCCGTTTAACTCTGGTATCGGCGGCGAGAGAGTGCCCGTGTTCAACAAGCTGGGCAACACCAATGCCGACCGCGTGGCTCTCACGCGCATGGCATTCGGCTACACAACACTCGTGCCGCCGCTGCGCACCCTCGCCATGTATAACGCCATTGCCAACGACGGCAAGTTTGTGCGTCCCCACCTGGTGAAGAAACTCTCGCGTGAAGGCGAGCCCGACTCGATTGTTCCCATTACCTACATACGCGAGCAGGTGTGCTCTCCCAAGAGCGCCCAGTCGCTGCGACAGATGCTCCATGCCGTGGTGTGGGACGACCATGGCACCGCCCACCGCTATCTGCAAGATGACAAGGTGGAGATTGCCGGCAAGACAGGCACAGCCTTTGTCACCGGCCCCGGCGGATATTCTAGCAGCGTCAAGCGATATGCCTTCTGCGGCTTCTTCCCCTACTCGGCGCCCAAGTACTCTTGCATGGTGCTCATGATGGGCTCAACAATGTCGGCAGCAGCCAGCAGCGGCGTCGTTCTCAAGAACACCGCGCTCAAGATGTATGCCCGCGGCATGCTTGGCAACGAGTCTAAATATGAAATAGAGGTCGATGCCAAGGACAACCCCAAGAAGGCTCCACAGGCCAGCGCTTTGCTCTACTCCGACGGCGCTAACGTGGTGAAGAACAAGCTGGGCATCACCAAATCGAAGACTCTGCGTGAGCCATCACAGCCCAAGAGCGGCGTTCCCAACGTGGTGGGAAAGAGCCTGCGCGAGGCTCTCGACCTGCTTGAAAAGAAGGGGCTCAACGTGCAGTTTGCCGGCACAGGATATGTGGTGCGGCAGAGTGTGGCGGCCGGCTCGGCCTACAAGCGTGGCGACCTGGTGACACTAGCGCTTAAACAGTGATTTTTTAAAGGTTTAAGAGCGCTGCGGGGCGGCTATAGGAATTTAGGACTTTAAATA
>JAGHSP010000353.1 GCA_018065815.1 Candidatus Sodaliphilus limicaballi
TAATATAGGTGTATGTGTGATTTTTTTCATTAAAAGTGGTATTTTTTTTGATTATTTTGACAGGCTTTCTAGTATTCCAGCAAGTCTATGTACCTATAACACCTAGAGAGCCTAGTCTTCCCTAAAACCAAAAAAACTCCTGCCCCGGGGTGGGGACAGGAGTCGGGTTATAAGGGGGTGTAAGTGTTGTTCTTACTTGTTGAGTGCCTGAGCTACGTCAACGGCGCAAGCTACTGTACAGCCTACCATGGGGTTGTTGCCGATGCCCAGGAAGCCCATCATCTCCACGTGAGCGGGAACTGATGAAGAACCTGCGAACTGAGCGTCGCTGTGCATGCGGCCCAGGGTGTCGGTCATACCATAAGAAGCGGGACCTGCAGCCATGTTATCGGGGTGCAGTGTGCGGCCTGTGCCACCACCTGAAGCTACGCTGAAGTAGGGCTTGCCTGCGAGCACGCGCTCCTTCTTGTAGGTGCCAGCAACGGGGTGCTGGAAGCGGGTGGGGTTGGTAGAGTTACCAGTGATTGATACGTCCACGTCTTCGTGCCACAGGATCTTAACGCCCTCGCGCACGTCGTCGGCGCCGTAGCATTTAACCTTGGCGCGGGGACCGTTGCTGTAAGGAGTCTCGGCTACGATTTTGAGTTCGCCAGTAGCGTAGTCAAACTCGGTCTGCACGTATGTGAAACCGTTGATGCGAGAGATGATCTTAGCAGCGTCTTTGCCCAGACCGTTGAGGATAACGCGCAGGGGTTCCTTGCGCACTGCGTCGGCCTTTGCAGCGATCTTGATAGCGCCCTCAGCAGCAGCGAATGACTCGTGGCCGGCGAGGAATGCGAAGCACTTGGTCTCCTCGCGGAGCAGACGAGCAGCGAGGTTGCCGTGGCCCAGACCCACCTTGCGGTCGTCGGCTACTGAACCGGGAATACAGAATGCCTGGAGACCCAGACCGATAGCCTCGGCAGCGTCGGCAGCGTTCTTGCAGCCCTTCTTGATAGCGATAGCGCTACCGCACACGTAAGCCCACTTAGCGTTCTCGAAGCAGATGGGCTGGGTTTCCTCACAAGTGAGGTAAGGATCGATACCGGCCTCTTCGCAGATTGCGTTAGCCTCCTCAATGTCCTTGATACCGTTCTCGTTGAGAACAGCGATAATCTTGTTGATTCGACGGTCTTGCGATTCGAATTTTACTTCTCTAATTGCCATAATGTATTCCTCCTTTATTATTCGTTACGTGGATCAATGTACTTAGCAGCGTCGGCGAAGCGGCCATAGCTACCCTTGGCAGCCTCGAGAGCCTCTTCGGGAGTTTTGCCCTTCTTGAGAGCATCGGTGAACTTGCCGAGGTGCAGGAACTCGTAACCGATAACCTCGTTGTTCTCGTCGAGAGCCATGCGAGTGCAGTAGCCCTCGGCCATCTCGAGGTAGCGGGGACCCTTGGCGAGAGTACCGAACATGGTACCTACCTGGCTGCGGAGACCCTTGCCGAGGTCTTCGAGAGAAGCACCGATGACGAGACCACCCTCAGAGAAAGCGCTCTGTGTGCGGCCATAGACAATCTGCAGGAAGAGCTCGCGCATAGCGGTGTTGATAGCGTCGCACACGAGGTCGGTGTTAAGAGCCTCAAGGATTGTCTTGCCGGGGAGAATCTCGCTAGCCATAGCAGCAGAGTGAGTCATACCAGAGCAACCAATAGTCTCGACGAGAGCCTCTTGGATAATACCTTCCTTAACGTTGAGAGTGAGCTTGCAAGCGCCCTGTTGGGGTGCACACCAGCCAATACCGTGAGTAAGACCAGAAACGTCTTTGATTTCTTTTGAACGTACCCACTTTCCTTCTTCAGGAATCGGTGCAGAAGGGTGATTAGCGCCCTTTGCTACACAGCACATGTTTTGTACTTCGTGTGAATAAATCATAATTAGTTAGTAATTAATATGATAATGAATAAATATGAGTTTTGTTGTTAACAAAGCGTATTTAACTGCGTAAAGTTACAAATTTTTCTTCACATTTGTGCAATCTACACC
>JAGHSP010000412.1 GCA_018065815.1 Candidatus Sodaliphilus limicaballi
GACGTGGACGGCAACGGAGAGGTTGACATCACCGATGCCAACATACTCATTAACATTATCTTGGGCAAAGACGATGTCAACAAATATGGCGGCCGTGCCGACGTGGACGGCAACGGCGATGTTGACGTGAGCGATTCTAACGCATTAATAAACATCATTCTGGGCAAGTGAAAAGAAATTGTCCCGATTGAGTTAATACTGGGTGTGTCATAATGTGCTCTGGCATTGTGACACGCCCTTTGTGGGTTCCCACAACTGAAACGATAGACAAATGAGTATTGATTATTTCATATATGTAATACTTTATATCACGTTCATGGTACTCATCTTTGCCATGAGCTTTGTGATGTTGCATCCAAGAACTCGTGTGATATTCAAGTCACCCGTGCCACACATCCACGATACCATAGGAAAACTGTTGATACCATGGGGCATCACTTACCTTGTGTTCTTGCCCGACATATATCTCTATATCAACGGCATCGCATGGCGTGATTTTGCCTATGTTGTCGTGAGCCTGTTCACGTTGTTAATGTGCTTGTCCATAAGCCCCTGGTCTTACATTGCGTGCCTTCAACAAAAGGTGAAACACAGCATTTTCCAGCCGGCAATATTGTTTCTGCCCACGGTCATCACAATATGGTATGCCATAGATCCAGAGGAGTGGTTGCTGCAAGTGTTCCTTTGGGTGTTGCTTGTTGAGGTTGTCATCATTGTGTGTTATTACGTCAAGCTATACCGAGCCTTTGTGTGCGACATCAAGAAGAATTACAGCAGTTTCAGCATCAGAATGATTCGTGGCTTGTGGGCACAATGGATTGCATCGCTGTTTTCGGTGGTAGTGTTCCTGATTAATATGTCGCAGGACACGGCATTGTGGGGATTATTGAATATCATGGCAAATGTCTTTACTATCGTTGTCGTCATCTACACGTCGGAGCATCTCATGCCCTTGCCCGAGGAGACCGAAGTCGTGGAGGATGATGACATGCTCGAAGAAGACCACGTCATCGACATGGCAAAGGCCCTTCAAGATAATTGCGAGGCCAGTTTGCTGTTCTGCAACCCCGACCTTTCGCTCCAAGACCTCTCGGTGGCTGTTGGAACCAACCGCACTTATTTGAGCAAATGGTTTGCCGACAACGACACCACCTTCTATCATTACATTAACCGATTGAGGATAGACCATGCGGCACATTTGCTGCTCACCACCGATTACTCCATAAAGAAGATTCAGACCGATGCCGGCTTTGCAAGCAAGACAACTTTCAGAAAATACTTCCTTGACAGTTTCGGCTGTTCCCCATCGGACTACCGCAGGGGAAGGCCAGACGCAGTGCCAGAATCGTAAAAACAGGGTCGTTTAATTCAATAATTCATGAAATTGTTTTAAACGACCCTGTTTTTTTGCGTATTTTGAGATAAGTGTATAGTTTTGTGCCCAAGATAATTTTTCAAAAACATAAAAATGAGAAGAAGAGATTTCTTAAAGGTATCGCTGAGTGCCGGTGTTGCTGCAGCATTACCAATAAATGTATTTGGCCAAACAAGTGACAATGATGCCACCAACCAAGGTGACAAGCCTAACATTTCAGGTTCGGCCGACATCCTGATACTGGGTAATATCATAACGGTAGATGAAAACAAACTCTTTGCCGATGCAATGACCATCAAGAACGGTTATGTGCAGTATGTGGGCAATGAGTCAACTGCACGCAAATTGTGCGATAGCCACACAGTGGAGAGAAAGTATCCCAAGGGGCAGACCATTTACCCTGGTTTCATGGAGGCGCACTGTCATGGCATGGCGGCGGGACTGCTGGAAAGCACCATCAAACTGTTTGACTGTAATTCCTTTGACGAATATAAGAAAACAATTAAAGACTACATAGCGAAGCATCCTGGCCAGGAGGCTTACCGAATCTCGGGCTGGCGTAACATAGGAGGCCAACTGCCCACTGCCAAGATGCTTGACGAAGTGACACCCGAGGGAGTATGCATCCTAGGCGGCTCCATAGACGGTCACTGCTTCTGGGTAAACAGCAATTGCTTGAAGCTGATCGAAGATTATGATCCACATTTCTTTGACAAATATACACCTGTTGAGGTGCCAAAAGACAGTAACGGGCGACCCACCGGCTATTTCTCGGAGAGTGCTGCAAGCGACATACAGAAGCTGATACCTATCAGCATGGAGGCTGCTAAGAAGTCTATTCTTGCCTGGCAGCAATTTGCCTTCAAGCATGGTTTGGTAGCGGCAACCGAGGCTGGCGTGAATCTGACAGGCACATTTGCCGATGCTTATTCACAAC
>JAGHSP010000269.1 GCA_018065815.1 Candidatus Sodaliphilus limicaballi
GACTATATGAGGTCATGCGGCTCAAGAATGTAGCCAACACTTTCACCTTCAGTCTTGTGAGTAAAAGTCCACATCGTAGCATCTAAGTCTGTGTTGGCTGATGTGCCTTTCTCAAAATTGGGCATTGCGGTCCATGTTATTTTGTAGCGCTCGGTAAGCAGGCTCTTGATGTTGTCATAGAATCTGTTCATGCCATTGTAATAAACACTTACTTTGAGGAGACCGTAACTTGGATGGACATAGGCAGTACATTCGACATTCTTGTCCTTAATTTCAAAGAAGTACTCATTATCCTTCTTATGGTTGTATGTCCACCCTAATTTTCCCATTTTTTCACGTACTTGTTCTCCATTAGAACCCCATTCGTTATATGTTTCATAAAACTTAAATTCAGCGGGGTCGTCGTCTTTGCTGCAAGAATTAAATGCCATCACTGCGATGAGCATTAAAGCGATAAACAATAGTTTCTTAATCATAGTTTTGAGTAATTATGTAAAACTGATAGTTAAATTATTACAATGCCTAAACATCAATAAGTTGTTACAGATACAAAATTACTAAAAATTCATTAACAACCAAAATCAATCGGCCGAAATCTTATGCTTTCTTATCCTATTTTGCAACAGAAAGATGCTAATATATTTACATTCTAGAAAACGCACCCCGAAGCCTGGGGTTACTGGGCTTCGGGGTGGTGTTCTTTGCTGTTTAGAGTTTCCTAGACAGCAATGGTTGTTACGGGGCGAGGATTACGGGTTGTAGATCTTCTTGCCGTTGCGTATCACGATGCCGCGTGTGCTGGGAGCAACCTCTTGACCCATCATGTTGTAGGTCTTGCCGTTGCCTTTCACTACTGTGATGTCGTTGATTGCTGTCTCTGGCTCTTTCTCGGCCATAGCGCTAACCTCATGGGTTGCAGCATCAAACATAAAGGTCACTTTGTAAGAAGCGGTCTCGTCCACTGTGAGCTCGGCGTTGCCGTTTTCATTGCTTGCGTTGGGGTCGCCATAGCATGTGTCCCAACTGTGGTCAACAGTCACCTTGTACTCATATACGGTGCCTGCAACGAGTTGGCAGCCACTCACTACGAGTGTGAAGTTGCGGCCGTCCTCCGACTTCATGTCGTTGACTGTAGCAGTAGGATCCCATGTGTAGCCATTGGCGATAGCGGCCACGCCGGCTACGGTGTAAGGGCCAGGATAGATGGGGGCAGGACCTCCAACGAGTTCAGCGTCGGCACTCAATGCATGTGTTGCAGCGTTGAAGTGGAAAGTGACGTTGTATGTGCCGCTCTCGTTAACCTTAAGCTCGGCATTACCATCGATATTGCTTGCGTTGGGATCGCCGTAGCACACTGTCCAAGCATGGTCGGCAGCTACCTTCCACTGGTAAGATGTGCCAGCGTTGAGGCTGCAGTTCTCAACCTTGAGGGTGTAGTTGAGGCCATCCTCTGATGTCATGTCGTTGACTGTTGCCGCCGGATCCCAAGAGATGCCGTTGGCAATAGCAGCCACGCCGGCAACGGTGTAAGGACCGGGGTAAGTCTCGCCGGGAACGGCTGCAAACTCAACATTGTCAATGGCGAGAGCCATAGCGCCGTTAGCCGCGTCACCGCTTGCCACGCTGATGTTCCAAGCCAGGTAGTAGTCGCTGTTGTGAGTAACCACACCTGGGAGGTTACCAGTCACATGAGTAGTCACGCCGGGAGCGTCGGCATAGCCTGCAGTAGATGCATCGGCATCATAGTGAGTGTGGAATGCCTCGCCTGCCGACTTCCACTGCTGTCCGTCAAGCGAGTAGTAGAGCTGGACGTCGAAGCCTGCGGGATTGTTGCCTGTGCGGTATTTCTCGATATCATAGGCCACTGTAGCGTCCTTGAGGTTGAGCACACCATCGTTGCGCATGTGTACATACACGTTAACGCAGCGTGTACCGCCTGCCACGCCGGTAGAGATACCACCAACGGCACGGTCACTGGCGTCGCTTGTGGCGCCAAAGTTCCAAGTACCGTTCTTGGCGTTAGAGGCAAGTGATGTGCCGCCGCTGTACATGGTTTCGGTCTGGGCCTCATAGAACTTGCCTACTGTGCGGGGAGCAGTTGTGGGATGGTCGATGCGCCAGCCTGCGGGCAGTGTAGCAGCGCCGTCGGTAGCCATTGTGTTGAAGTTCTGAGAAACGGTATTGTCCTCGCCTATTACAACAGCCTCGGTCTCGGTGTCGATCACAACAGGATCGGCAACCACTACAGTCGCTGTGCTGTTGAAGATGCCGTCCACAGCATTTACTGTGAACGTGCCCTTAGTGCCGTCGCTAGTAAATGTGAACTTATCGTCAAGCGTACCACCGCCGCTCAATGTAACCGTAGTTGACTCGGGAATGGCGACTTCGTTGCCAAACTGGTCGCGTGCAACCACTGCATAGTTAACCTTGCCTGCAGTGTGGTCAACATAGTTCACAAAGCCGTTCATCGCCTGCGAAGCGTAGGTGCGCATTGACTGTGCATCGCTAGCGCTCACGCCAGAGGGGGCATAGGTGATGGTTGAAGCGTCTTCACCATAGATGAGCTGATATTCCATACATGCAGCCATGTAAGTGGCCTTGAGGGTAGGATGACGGTCGTCGAGGAACCAAGTCTCGGTGCCCGACGCGCCTTCCTTGTTATATACATTTTGGTAAGCAACTGCTACGGGACACAGGGTCACGCCCAGTTCGCGCGCTACATCGCGGTAGTTGGCAAGAAGCTGACGGTTATACTCAGTGTAGTTGCTCCAGTCGCCGCTGTAAGCCCAGTTAACGGGGACGATAATCACAGCGTTGGGGTTGGGACAATTAGCACGGATGTACTCTACCCACTTCTTCACGTTGGCACGGAATGTCTCGATGCCTGTGCGTGGCAGTGAACTCTGCTCTTGCAGGATGATGTGTGACCATGCTTCAGAGCGAACCATCATCTTAGCACCGGGAGTACCCTCGCTTGTGAGTCCTTCGCCTTCGTTCCAGTGAGTACTCAGAGGCTGGCCCAGCAGTGTGTGCTTGGTCCAGTTGGCCTTCTTGCCCATAGCTTTGGTCAAGTTGTTGAATACGACATCCTGGTCGTTGTAGTAGATAAGGCTGTTGTTGAGTGACAGCACCTTAACTTCGTCGGGGACTTGCTTAACAAGCACAACATTCTGAGGCATAACGTCGAGCGACTGGATTGTAGATTCCTTAGCCACCAATGTGTAGTTACCTGTTGCGATGTCAAATGTCACGTCGTAGGTTCCGGGAGCAACAGCAACCGTGCCCTTAGCACCCTTGACGAGAGTACCTGTGGGAGCAGCTTCGGTAGCATCGGCCTCAAGACCCCATGCACCTGCCATACCTAGTTTCTGGCAAATGAGCCAGTGGCTAAGGCCGTCGCTGCCAGCGGGGAAGCTGAGCTGTCCTGCAAACAACGTCTCGCTGCCGTCCACAAGGTTGAGAGCGCCATCGGGATTCATATAGTTCCACGCATTGTTGTCGCCTATCACATAAACTTTATCGAGGCCTGTGGCATCGTCATCGCTTGTGAAGAGTAGTGTTGCGCCATCGGCATTGATAGTGAGAGTGATCTCCTTGCAAGTGTATGAATTAACGCCGCAAGTGATGTTGGTGCTTGTGCCTGCCACGAGAGCATAGGGCTCATCCATCAACATGTTGTCACCATTGCCGCCATAGTTGCAAGCGTTTGACCAGCTTGAGTCGGCTACCTTAAACTGGCCCGAAACAATCTTGTCATACAGACGGTAAACGCCGTTGCCCTCGTCACTGAATTCCCATGCTGCGGGAGCTCCCCAGCTGTTAACCTCTCCGCGCAGATAGATACCTGAACTAACGAATGGGGGACGGTCGTCGCCCTTCACTTCGCCAAAGGTTGCAGTGGCTGAACGAGTTCATCCGTGCCAAACATGAGCAGAATCAGAAACGTCGCAAGTAATACGCTTGCATTCCTAAATTAAAAATGGCGTACCATCCGTTGTGGGTGATACGCCTTTTGGGTTAACCAAGAGAGTTCCCGAAGATTGTACGTTGTTATACAACCACGTATAATAATGGAACCTCTCATAAGAGCAACATTATATAATGACATACTCCCAATATCAAGGTTGATAATCGTTTTCTTGTCGTTATATGACATACATCAGAGGACGAGCCGCATTGTTTCGCCAGAGTTGCTTTTCGAAAACTGAATGATCTTTGTGGAGCTTCCTATGCTCCACGGTTATCGTTAATAATAATGTGCTACTGCATAGTATCATAGT
The DNA here is from genome assembly GCA_018065815.1 of Candidatus Sodaliphilus limicaballi. GTDB lineage: Bacteria > Bacteroidota > Bacteroidia > Bacteroidales > Muribaculaceae > Sodaliphilus > Sodaliphilus limicaballi. Next base: position 4,281 of record JAGHSP010000269.1, read on the forward strand.
TAATACGACAGAGAGGTACAATCTCTCGCTATCTACAATGGGGAAGCTGCCGACATGTCATTGCAACCTTTCTGAAAATCAATCCCGCCTACATCATCAAAGTGTGCATAACTTTGAATGAAAGCGCCTCCAAGGGTTCTTTCTTTAGGAATGCGCCTCTTTTGCAACGTCACCAAGCGACTACCCTCATATGGGCATTATGAGATCGCCTTGAGAGCTTTCTTCGTTGGTATTTGCTTTTGGAATAATAGTTTGTTTAAACTATGTCTCCTTAATTTCTTCAAGTCGTTGAGTGATTTCTTCTCTACTTGACTGGTTAATGATACTTTCTTCTATTGATTCGATGGTAGAATTGATAAGTTTGCGGTCTGTAGCGTTACAATATCGCAAGGTCTTGATCAATTCAATAGCCTCTGCCTCCTGATGACCAGTCAACTTGTTAACTATGATGCGAATAAGAGCATGAATTCCAGATTTAGTACCACATCGACCAATAATACTAAGTACCGTTTGATTATCTTTATAGTCCTCAATATGCTGTTCGAAAGTCCGAACGGCTTTGTCGCGTATAATTGGAAGTTTTTCTAAATCTAATAAATCAAGAGCACTTAAGCATTCTGTTAATACATTGTTGATAGTTTCTGATTCCGACTCTGTTTTAAGGAACTGAGCCAAATTTTCATTACCTTTTTCAATAACGGCATTGAGTATTTCTTCTATTCGTGCCTTGATCCATCCACTATCTTCTATGCGAGGTTTTGACGTGGCTGGGTTATTGAAACAATAGTGCAGCACGCGAAGATACGGGTCACTCAATGTTGAGTAATCAGCAATGGAAGCAACATACTTTTCAACAGGACAACCACTTTCTGTTAATTCCCGAAGGGTTGAAATCGTTTTCTTACCTACGAGCTCGTTGGTAAGAAGGAATGTCATCAACTGTTCCGAGAAGAAAAGATCTGCGGTGTAGAGTTTTCCTGACTCCCTGAGAAGAGTTATAAATTGATCAAGGCATTCCTCTTTGTCTGCAAAGGCCTTATAAAGTGACTTTTTCTCTGAACGGCCATACCTGTCGCTTACAGATACCATTTTCTGTAATTTGCCAATGAAGCCCGAAATGCTGTCTGATGACGACAAGGTTGCAGAAGGACAAGCAGCAATTGTCATGTTCACATCTGTCAAAACTTGAATAAGCAATCCGTTTTGAGAATCATCTCCTGAATAATCAGGCATGACTTCTGTAACCTTCCTTAAATACTCATCAAGCAAATCACCCTTTTGAGGATTCGTCTGCTTACATATCTGTTGGAACTGCCAATTCGCGGTTTCTTCAAACCCGAAATCGTCAGCTTTAATTTCTGCTATAACCTTTTTTGCTAATTCATCAGAAAATAGTTCACGAGGTTCGACGTATGATTGTTCCAGTGTTTTGCGGGAACGAAGGTTATAGATACTTACGAACTGATCCTTGATTGGTTTAAGCAGCATTTGCTTGGTAAACCTTTGACAAACATTGAGGACAGAATTAACTTTGCTTTCAGAAAGTTTTTCCTTTGTCAGGTCAAGTGACTTGATGTAACTAGAGATATTGCCTCGAAGATCAGTCAGTTTGTATCCAAACAGAGTAACAGCCAAATCAGAGAGATCTGCAGAAAGCTTAGGCATGAGATCGCTAACGATATTGTCCCATGCATCTATTTTGTGAATAATGTTATTGAGTTGCTCATAGTCTTCCCGAGTATAAAGTTCTTCCTTGTGGAATTCTATGACAGTTCGCATATAGTTGGAGAGATCCGGAATGTAAGTGCCACGATCAACAGCTTTCTTAATACGATCACATAGGCATCGTTTGAGAAGGGCAAGCTTGGTTTCGTCAATGGTACTACCGTCACTCAGGAATATGCGTAGAGCCTGCATATCTGAAGTATAGAGTGCATCTTCTGTACCAGGAGGAAGTTCAACAAATACATTTGAATTTGATATTATCTGGTCTAAAACTTCGCGACTTTCATACAAATTTTCGAACACAGAACGTGTTTTATGAAGCAATTTTCGTATATCCAAACTCAAAGGATTCTTTTCGTCTTCAATGGTATCCCTATCATGATCGAAAAGAAGGACTGGATTCTGAACTATAAGTTTCATATCGTCAGGATACTCCTCGCGAATAATGGCAAGCAAACATACGAGTGCCTGATACTTACCTAAAAAGTCCTGAGAGTAGTGCGTAAACTCAACTACGAGATTGTTAAGTAACTGGATTATTCTACGAGGATTGGTGGCAAACTCTCGAGAAATTACGCTTACGCTGGTTGGATTTAATTCAAGCGAGTATTTTTGATTGAGGTTTTGAGTGAAGTCGTACATCTCGTCATTCTGATATGACTTAATCCAGATAGACACGTTGAAGAACTTTCGAAGAAATTCATCTGCATCGTGAGAAGAACGCTTGTTTGTGTCAACTATATGCTTGCGTAAAGCATCAACATCAACAGGAACGATAAAGATTACATCCTGACTATCGCCAAGGAAACTTTTTATATCGCTGAGAAGTGAATATGTGACATCAGGCTGGCAACGGTCAATGTTATCGATGATAATGATGAGCTTTGATAACTCTTTATTGTATCGTCCTTTAGTAACCCAATGCAGTTTTTGCTGAAGCCAGTTGTGACGCTTCATCGCCTTATTAAGCATATCGTGATAACAGTCCTCGAACTGTTCAGGTGCAAAAAGGAGTGGTTTGTTGATGCTGACTTTGAGGTTGTCGAATATCCATGTATATAGCGAAAACCCCAAAGCAACAAGCGCAACTCCTGAAGGTATAGCAGTCTTCCATCCCGCAATGATGCCTAAAAGAACAAGGATTATTATGGCAAATATTGAATATGCGACGGCAAGAACGACTCTCTTTCCATTTATGTTAGTCTTGATTTCTGTTTCATCCGTCTCGGAACTGTAGAACCGCTGCATCAATTCATTCTCTTCAAATCCTAATGCTCTTTTGAGTTCGAAAAGGAACATTCTTCGGAATGAATCGCCTGCGTATTTCCACGCATCATAAGTCACGAACTTAACATTCTTTCTATTGAGTTCTGCTTGTGCTTCCAGTCTCTTTTGGGCAGTCTTAACAATAGAAGACTTTCCGCTTCCCCATTCTCCGAACAAACCTATAGTAAACGTCCTATCGGTAGGAGCAGAGAAGATACAACGCTCCAATGCATCAACATAAGTTGACGTATTAAGAAGGTCGTTTCCTGTTTCATTTTCAGTCCGTTGCAGGAGGGTTATCTCTTCATCAGGAATAAAGATTATATTGCTATCTTGTTCCATGTAATATTCAATTCTATAATAGGTGGCTGTAGTATAATTGATCATCGCGGATTGGCATAGATTGTATACCTCTTACATTTCTGCTTTTGCGATTCATGCCGTTTGGAGGGAGTATTCGTCTGAAGATTGAGACGTAAAGTCTTCGATTTCTTTTTTATCGTGCATATTGTCGATGAGGTATTGTAGGATGGTTTCTTCGGACGGGAGTTGCAGGAGGTATTTGCCTACATGGATGTCTTCGAGGCCTTCGGCTGAGTACTTGACGAGGGTTTCGCCATAGTCGGTACGGAGGAGAAATCCGCTGGGGGATTGTTTCCAGGACGCATGACTTCGTGCCCCCTTTTATTTCTTTTCTACAGACTCCTTAATCATCTTATTAAAAGCTTCGTCCCTACCGGTCAATAAACGCACTAACTTATAAACCGTGGTAGCAGGGTTGTGCTGATGGAATCGAGTATCCAGAAACTCACATGCCTGCTTCTCTGCCCATCGTACGGCCATTACTTCATCGCATCCACAGCGTGACAAAATATCACGCATTAACTTATCATTCTTCTGGTACTTGTATGACTTGTCACCTAATCTATTACGGACTCTGTCTGTTATGATTGCGGCATACTCTGTTCTTTCCATTGAAGTACTTCGGTTGTCAAAATGATAGACATACCACAATTCAAAAGCCTCGTTACTCCACGCACAATTTATATTATTCTGACTCGCCTTCATAATGGCATTGTCAAAATCCGTATCTGGGAATCCGTCTTTGTCAAACACGGCCCATACCGAGTCGTATGGTTCACCTTTCTTCTCTGCTTTTTCCCGAAGCTTGATAGCCTCATCTACGACTGCCAACGTATTGATGCCGCCTCCATCAGATAAGACATCAAAAACTAAACTGCTGGAGTTCCTCATCATACTGAAGGACTTGAAGTAATTTGGTTCTGTCTTGCTGCCCTCGCATACTACCAAAACCTTACATCGAATGCTACGTTCAATCTCTTGACGTGTGAGTGGAGCAAGTTCAATCTTTCTCTCCAACTCCTCTATTCGTAACTTCTTTGCCATAATCGTTAGTCATTATAGGATTCAATATAAGGGATAGCACCATAGCGCCCACGTATGTAGTTACGTTCCATATTGCCATCACCACGAGGTTTGCTGCCATCAGGCAACACGATGTCCATCATGTTGTACAGGTCAGTACGTTCCTGTTCATCTTTCTCCGTAAACCAGATTTGATCACGGCGGAGTTGCTTGCTCGACAACAGGTTCGTGTCATGGGTTGTAAATATCAACTGAGCACCATGAGGATTGCGTTTTGGATCGTTAAACAGAGATATTATTTCTAACGAAATCAAAGGATGCATCTTTGCATCCAGTTCATCCACGACCAAAATGTTCCCATTCATTAGGGTATCAAAGAAGGGCCCTGCCATATCAAAGAGTTTCTTTGTACCCTCTGACTCCATATCGTCAAAATTGAATGTCGTGGTCTCCTTGCGATTTCCCATCTCGTCGTATATGCCATGTGTTGTAAACACTTTTATCTGTTTCTTTCCGTTTAAATCCCTAATCAGATCCTTTCTTAATTCATTCGGCAGGTCATCGGGCAAATCCGTTACTGAGAAATCACGTTGAACTGCTGTAATATCAGAAAAGCCCAACTTGACACGAGAAAAGAACATCTTCATATCAAGACATCCTGGTAGATTCGCGTTCAACATATGCTTGGAAAACATTTGATAACCACCAGTCTCTATTCCTGACAGAACATTAAACTTGTCACGAAAAAACTGGATGATGGAATTACTTATAGAACCGCCCAATTGGCCTACTAATGACAGAAATAAACGATTGTCGTTAGTACGTTCTTCCAACCCCTCGCCTTCATGAAAATGTTTTTCATTAACGCCAATGCCCTCACTATTTCGAAGGAACAGTTTTGTGTTACTACCATTCTTCTCAATACGAATTAAAACCTCCTCAACAATACTCTTAGCATTGTTTGCTAAAATGTAATAATAATGAATATTATCAACGACTATGTCTATTTCACATCGAGTAGGAGTATCCTGATTACTATCGTTTAGTATAAATGGTTCATACAGCAACCTGTCTCCATCGTTTATGGATACAGATGTAAGAATCATTCGAGACATAGCTGACATTGCACGAGTCATATTACTCTTGCCACTCGAGTTGGCACCATAAATAGCAGCAGTACGAAGAAAACGATAATTCCCACATGTTACGATATTATCAATGGGATCATCCTTTATTGCCGTTGGCAAGAATGAAATTGTTTTACGTTGGCATATAGAACGGAAATTTTCAACTGTAAAAGAAAGCAACGCATCCATGAATAATAGTATTTTTGAGAGTTTACGTAATTATTTGTGCAAAGATACATAATAAATTCCGAATATACAAATGATTTTGAGAAAATTTCTCAATTTTGACATTGTTTTTGTTTCTTGTTAAATTGTGTATTTCAAAATCACTCTGATTTAAATATATTTTAGTACTAGACAAACTTCCTCGCCTCGGTTCTGACATCTACCAACTCGCCTAGCGTCAAGATTAAACTCTAGGTGCTTATTGTTGTTTTTGGTTAACCAAAAGTTGTCAATGTATCATGCAAAACACTTCTGTCCAGTATGTAACAATTTTCTTGCTTTGCACACCGCTCTGCGTCTTTCTTCGCCAGAAATCTTCACGATCTGTTTTATTACTCAACTTTGTAGCGAGTCGGCTAGCCCTGTCCGGATTGAACCTACGAGCAGTAAAGTTTTGTATGGCATGATGGAAAGTGGGATATAAAATGTCCGTCAGATGTTTTGTTTCCTTTAGCACGAACCACAGGTGAGCAAGGTCATAGATCCGTTCCATATCATCAATGAAGTGTAGTATTTCCTTCTTTAAGGCGGCTTTGTCGCCAATGAGATAGTCATCAAGGTTATGGGTTTGCTTCTCCAATATAGGTCGTCCGTGTTTTCCTTTGGTCACTGCCAGAGTAGAACTTATGACTTCTCGCAGCTCTGTATCTTCGATACCTTTACCCGTCTCTTTCCATTCAGACTTCTTGTCGTAAGCCAACCGGATGCTTGTCTCAACCGCTTTGTCAATAACAGTCTTGATGCCCTCACGCATGTATATCTTCTGCTTATCACTGAGACTTGTTTTGCCCAATGCTAAAGACAACTTGGGAAAGCCGTGGTCATACATTATATAATATAGTGCACACATGAGCAAGGAGTTGTTACCCTCGTGAATATCTTCATGGATTTGACAATAAACCTTGGGTAAAGTCCAACTGGCGGCAATCATTATTCTTTCAATGAGTTCGGACAGTTCTTCTGCGGTCTTGCCCTTTGACAGATTGAAAACAATAAACTGGATGACAGATGGTAATGAATCCCAGAAATCTTCCTCTGCATCAAGAGGTAGATAACTACGCGATTCATCTGTTTCCGAGTAATCTTCGTCAGACCTGCCAAATTCTCTAACAAGGAAACTTTCACCCTCAAAATCTTCCTTGCTCACGGCAATAGTCATATAACCCTTCAGTGCCATCAAATCATCGATGACATTGTTTGTTGTTTCCAAAAGGTTTTCTCTTAATGGCATCCATGTATAAGTCTTTAAGAACACTTGACTGTGCAAATATCGCAAAAAATCTGCTTATACACAAACCATTCACTGCAAAAACGCTTTTCCGCACAAAACCTTCATCAAAAAAGCTGTAAAATCCTTCGTGACATCACAAAAACAATGCTCGCAAATGGCTAACATAATGTAAATGACGATGTGTTCTTGTTCGCTAGGCAAATTAGTAGTTCTTATATTTTTTCAGGAGATTCTTGTGCGTTTCGTGTAATTTTTATACCTTTGCACAGATGCTATTATGATTCTTGTTCCCTAATGGCATGACAAATATTATTTTCCATGACAGACTGGAACAGTTTATTTTACGACATATCAAGTGAGACAAAATGATCGTCGCTGGTAAGCATAACTTTTGTCTATACTCTATATGGTTTCCCACAGACGCATTCGCCTGAGGGAAAATATTTACACTTCTATGTGGCACGTAGTTTATAAGAATCGCAGTTGCAGGGTTGCCGAGCTCGTGAGTGAGCTTGATGCGGCAGGCATCGTGCACTTTATTCCCGAGCAAGCCGTTGAGCGATATGACGCTGCGGCAGGCGAGATGACCCCTACCACTATGATTGCAATCAACAATATCGTGTTTATTGACACTCACCACGACATCAATGCCGTGGTGCACTCGACTGGTGCTCTGCAAGCGCCAATGACCGACCCGCTGACAGGCTTGCCTGCCACTGTGCCCGACAATGAGATGCTTGCATTCCAGCTCGCCTTGCAGAGCCGCCCTGCCGACGTGAAGCTGCTGTGCGACCCTTACTCCCGCTTTGAGGACCGCCCGCTGGTGCGTGTCAAGGCTGGCCTGTTCAAGGGGCTCACGGGCCGTGTGGTGCGTATAAGGCGCGACCGCAAGCTAGTGGTGAGCCTGGGCGCTATGGCAGT
>JAGHSP010000303.1 GCA_018065815.1 Candidatus Sodaliphilus limicaballi
GGGAAAGTGCGACCCCTTCGAGGTCGGATGGGGTGTGTTACTTTACCCGACGGTCTACGACCATCGGTTACGATGCAATGTGACGACTCCGTCGTCAATTAACCGCTGATCCTCTATACTTCACCAACCAGAAAAATTCACTGATCCTAAAAAAGGTCGTCCCGGTGGGGGGACGACCTTTAATATTAAGGATTGTAAATCAATCAGTGTGGTTGATTACTTGATTACCTGACCTGCTACGTTGTACTTAACGCCGTTGCGCTCGATAACAACCTGGCCGTCCTGGATGTACTTGCGAGTGTTGTTAACCTTAACCACCTCAACATCGTTGATAGCGGTGAAGGGCTTGATTGAAACAACGAGGCTCTTCTTAGCGGGAGTTACAACATCCTGTGCATCCTTGGGGATAGCGAAACCGCTTACACCGTAAGTTGCGTCGGCAACGAAGAGGTTGCCAGCGTGGTCAAACTTCATCTGGTTGAGGATAGAGTTGCCGTCGGTGTAGTCAGTGAGAGTGTAACGCAGCTTGAATGAAGGAACATTGTCGTTCCACTCTACATCGTAGAGGCTGATGTAAGGCTTGCCAGTTGAAACTGCGATGCAAGAGAGATCGTCGCTCACTGCGAGACCTGCGCCATAGCTACCGTCGTAGTCCTCGATATCGGCAGAGTTGAAGATAATGTTACCCTCATAGTCGCAGTAGAGGAATGAAGGAACATTAGAAGTGTTGTTGCCAGTACCGCGAATCTGAGAAGCGAAGAAACCGTTCTCGATGGGTGTGATCTCAACATTCAGGTTAGCAAACTTACCAGAGATGTCTGTGAGCATTGCATCGGGAGTTTGGTCAGTAGTAACCTTAGTACCGATGTTGTAGATAGCTATGTGGTTGCCAGCATTGCCTTCGGGAATATCCTCCTGGAATGAAAGCATCTGAGTGCCTTCACCGCTACCGATGAATGCAACGCTTGTGCAGCTACCACCGATGCCCTGACCAGCAGCATTGACAATGCGGCCTGACTCCTCATGTGTACCCTCGAAGAAGGGGATAGCAGTGTTGGGATCAGCGGGATCCATTACAGTGATGCCACCGTGAGCATCGCTCCAGTCAGCAATGTAAACGAAACCGTTGTTGGGGTTAACGCCCATGCGGAAGGGAGAAGCAGTGTTACCTGTTGCAAATTCGGGTCCGAGGTAGGGAGCACCGTCGTTAACAACCTCGAGTGCGGGGTTAACTTCGTAGATACCCTTGGTTCCATAAGGATTGCTGATGTACATGTTCTGGAAGTAGGGGCTCTCGGGATTGCGGTCGATGGTCATACCGCGAGTGCAGTGTTTACCGTCGCCTACAGGAGCATACTGGAACATACGAGCGATAGTGGGAACAGTAGTGTTGGGGATAACAACCTCCCAGTTGTAATCGCCTTCGGGAATGTCGGCCTTGTTGACTGTAATCTCATTGTTCTGAGCGTCAACAGTACCAGTGATAGTCAGAGCAACTTCGGTCTCACCAACGGGGATAAGGTTGATAGCTGCCTGGCCATTGAGAGCTGATGTAACATCGTAGGTGAATGTTACAGTCTCGTCGGTTTCCTTAAGGTCAAGGTTGTAAGCATAGTCGCCGCGAACGACGGGTTGCTCGCTAGCCTTTGCAAGGAACTTAACCATGCTCTGGTTGCCAGCGAGGTAGAGAGTCATGTCCTCACCGTCAACTGTAGCGCCAGCAGCGGTGAATGCAACCTGCATAGCCGGAGCCTTGGCGGGAGCAGCGAACTTCTCGAGCTCGGTGCCTACAGTCTCAATCAGCTGAGCGTTGTCGAGACCGTTAGTGATGTCATACAGTTTGATGCCGCCCATGATACCATCGTTCATAACGGGAGCAGCCATGAGGACGTGCTTAGCATACTTGAAGAATGTCAAGCCCTTAGAAGCGTGTCCAATCTCGCTGTCGTCGAATGTGCCAGTCACCTCACTATCGGTGTTCTGAACAGCAGCGGGTTCAAACTCGAAGGGAGCGCACTTGCTGCCGTTGAGGATGTAACGGTGGTCGTTGAGGGGAGATACGTTGAGCTGGATGTCATCGCCGTGCTTAGCGAGAGTGAAAGTACCATCTTTCGAGAGAGTCTTCTCGGTGAAGCGCTGTGCTACGATCTCGTTCTCGTTAACGTTGAGAATGAGGAAGCGGACTGCGCGAGAATCACCATTGGTAACACCAGTGGTAACGATCTCACAATCCTTAGCAGCACCGCTCACGGCGAGGGTAGCACCCATGTCGGCACGGTAGAAGTTAGCTGAGCTCTGTGAAGTGAGCCACAGGATAGGATCAGAGTCGAAGTCAGCCCACTTGTAGAAGTTGATGGTACCACGCTTGTAACCAGCGTCAACCTGGTCGGCGCTATACTGGCAGCGGATGTTGTTAACACCCACGAGCTGACCGTCGGCAGTGAAGGCGATATCGCTCAGAGCGCTGTAAGAACCCAGGTTGTCGGGATCAACAGGAACAACGTTGTTAAGGCTGATTTCCTTAACGAGCGACATTGTCTTGTTGTTGATGAGGTAGAGAGCGGGAGCGTCGGTGAGCACAACAGTGCTATCGCCGCGCACGATAGAGCGCTTAACACCACCTTGCATGTCAAATGCAGTGCCGTCGTCCTGTGTGAAGACGAACTTGTCGCGCAAGCCAAGATAGCTGGGCTGCTTGGGATCGGGATAGTTCTCGTAAACAACCTCCTCGGGAGTGTACTCAGAGTTCTCGAGGTGGAGGAGAGCGTAAGAAGTGGCGTTAGCCTTAACCTCTACGGTCTCTTCCTCGAAGATGTCCTTGTAGCCCTCGCAAGAAGCAGCGAGAGTGTAAGTACCGGGCTCAAGGTCTTCGAAAACGAATACACCATTGTAGTTCTGGTCGCAAGTGTAAGTCTTAACAACTTGACCGTTCTTCTTCAACGAAACAACTGCGCCGTTGAGGGGCAGCCACTGGTCGTCGGTGCCCGGGCTATACTTGTACAGACCGTTGACGATCTTCTCGTGCATGTCCTTAACAGTACCCATGATGTAACCAGTCTTCTCGGGGTTGAGACCGAAGTAAGCGCACACGCCGCGAGCCTCACGGACACCTTCCTGATGGCAGTAGTCCATGTTGAGCGCACGGTGACGTGCGGGCTGGTAGGTGTGGAAGTAACCCTCTACCAGGTAACCGGGAGTACCGTGGCGCAGCACGCCCAGATAGCCGGTGAATGTGCCCTTTGCGGTAGTGGTCTCGTAGGTTGAACCGTAGAAGTTCCAGTC
>JAGHSP010000202.1 GCA_018065815.1 Candidatus Sodaliphilus limicaballi
CTTTGAAACGTGCATTATGACGAAAAAATTGCTAGTAAATTTAATAATAGTTCAGGTCGGTCATTATGTCACACTCATTGTGTCATATTTATTGTACCTACCTAGCAAAACAAACGGCCAGCAAAAATGCAAGGCCGTTTGTCCAAATAAAGTCACTTCTATATTCTAGATTACATTGTGAGTGCAATATTGTGTTCGTTAGCTAATCGACGCAGGTTGATCAGGGCATATCTCATTCGTCCCAACGCAGTGTTAATGCTCACACCCGTGAGGTCGCTGATTTCCTTATAACTCATGTCCTTATAGTAACGCATGATTACGACGTCACGCTGGCTCTTGGGCAATTCCTTGACAAGGCGTCGTATGTCCTTGTGGATTTGCAGCACAACGAGAGAGTCCTCTATAGTAGATTCGCTAAATTCCTTACGGTTCAATATGTTTACTTCGGTAGCATCGGTCGACTGCAAACCTTCATTTTTCAGCTGGCGATAATAGTCAATAATCCTGTTATGGGCTATGCGTGTAACCCATGCAGCAAAACGACCGTTCTCAACATATCGTCCAGAGTTGAGGGTCGAAATTACCTTGACAAATGTTTCTTGAAATATGTCATCTGCCACATCTGCATTTTTAACATTGCGGAATATGTAACCATAAACAGAATCCTTGTGACGATCAAGGAGAGCGTCAAAGGCCTCGTTACATCCACTGACATACAACGAGATCAACTTCTCGTCGCTCTTGTCAAAAAAACTGTCCATATACCTTTCTATTAAAATTACTAGGTAAAGGTCTATTCTATAGGCAAATGAATTTAAATGAATAATAATATTTTCTTCTCAACTAACACGTTGAGAATGCAAATTTACATAAAAAAAACTTTTCTGCAAAAAAAAAATGCAAAAAAGTTGTTTTCTAAAATAATAAATATCGTTTTTCTGCGTTATTGATTTCTTTTTCTGTTTCTGAACTTTATAAACATTTTCACTGCCTTCCACCCCAGCAGTGCATAGTCCATTGCTTTAAGTTTGGTCAACTCGTTATCGGTAAACAGAAGCCCCTTGATACCATTGGCCGACACGGCATTCTTGGTATGAGCAAATTGCATAGCGATTTTCTCGCGTCCAAGTTCACGTCGCACCATCGCAACAATCCTGCGGCGCTTCAGCTCGTCCATTGTGTATCCGTTCCACTGTTCGGGAGTCACAACATCGGCAGTCGTAGCCGTGTTATCATTTGTCAACTTGCTCATCAGTCATTGGGGTTAAAAAACAACTTTGTGATAAATCTAGTAGCAGGATCTATAATTAATTGTTTCCTGAATGCATAAACAAGCAGCAACAGGAACAAGTGGATGCCTGCAACAATCAGGTTACCTAGCCACACATGTCCAGTGACATCGGCCAGAACTGCTACCAGTGAAGAACTGACAAAGTATAAAACAAAACTGCAAGCCACGATCATCACAAGTATCAAGATAATGCGAGACAGCAAAATTGACACTTTCTCGGCAACCGTGAGTTTGCCATACTCAATTTCAATCAACAAATGCTTCTTTGCATCTTGAAATATTTTTTTGAAATCTATACCCTCGTTCATTGCTTTATATATCATGGTGTGTTCCCGTCTTTGAGAACACACCATATTTACGTGATAATATTATTCTTCTATTTGCGCACTGATTTGCTGCACAAGCTGCTCTACCTCATCGTCGCTGAAATCGATGCCTTTCTTCTTCAACATCGCTTTGATGCGAGAACGCAAGTCACTTCCTTTTTCAGGAGCAAAAAGCACTGCAATAGTGCAACCAACTACGGCACCACCCAAGAATGCGTAAAGAATTCCTAATGCTTTGTTCTTTCCCATATTTCTATAATGATTTTAATTAATCCTCGATCTCCTCTGCGATTTGATCAACAAGCTCGTCCATCTTCTTGCCCTTCAATGCAAGACCTTTCTCTTTGAGAACGCGAGCAATCTTCTCTCTTGTGTCCTTGCCTTTTTCAGGGGCGAACAGCAAACCGACAGCAGCGCCTGCAATAGCACCACCAATCACGGCTAACACGATGTGTAATGGTTTCATAAATAAAATATTTAATGGTTAGTATAATACATTTCAACTACTCTAGTTGTTTTTGAGCGGTTAAAATTATCCTTTTTTTTGCAAATATACAACATTTCTCTTGTTTTTTTTCATTATTTCAACGATTAATGCATGTTTGTTTCGCTTTTACTGAATTTATTGGTAATTTTGCACATTAAATTTTTACTTTTTGGCGGTGAAAACAAACAACATAGTAATCAAAGGTGCACGTGCAAATAATCTTAACAATGTTGATGTAACAATTCCTCGAGGCAAACTTGTGGTCATCACTGGCTTGTCGGGGTCGGGTAAATCATCCCTGGCATTCGACACCATTTATGCCGAGGGGCAGCGTCGCTATGTTGAGAGTCTATCGTCTTATGCCAGACAGTTCCTGGGTCGTATGTCAAAACCTGACTGTGACTTTATCACAGGACTGCCACCCGCCATCGCCATAGAACAAAAAGTAAACAACCGCAACTCGCGTAGCACAGTGGGCACATCGACCGAGATTTATGATTATTTGAGGCTGTTGTTTGCACGCATAGGCAAGACCTACTCCCCTATCTCGGGAGAACTTGTCAAGAAACACACGTCTAACGATGTGCTTGACTGTATCAATTCCTATGGCGACGGTACCCGTTTTGCTATCGTTTCACCCATAATCGTGCCTGCCGATAGGACGATAGCCGATCATCTCGATATCTTATCAAAGGGCGGATATTCACGATTAGAGATAAACGGGACATTCAAGCAGATATCAGAGGCTGGCGAGGGAATCGATACATCAATCGCCAATCTGCTCATTGACCGCATGAGTGTTACTCACACAAAGGAGGACGACATGCGCATCTTCGACTCGCTCGAAACAGCTTTTTATGAAGGCAATGGAACTTGCATGATTCTTGTGTGGGATGAAGGTGAGATTGTTCGTCACACTTTCTCAAAACGCTTTGAGGCCGATGGCATAAAATTTGAGGAACCTTCTGATTTGATGTTCAACTTCAACAATCCTGTGGGCGCATGTCCTTCATGCGAAGGATTCGGCAAAATAACTGGGATTGACGAGAATCTCGTTGTTCCCGACAAAACCCTGTCGGTCTATGATGACGCTGTGATGTGCTGGCGAGGACAAGTCATGGGCGAATGGAAGCAAGAGTTTATACACTGGGCATCAAACCACAATTTCCACATTCACAGGCCCTATTATGAACTCAGCGAAGCAGAGAGAGATCTCCTGTGGCACGGCGACGCTTCTTTTCCTGGAATTGACGGTTTCTTTGAATACATCAAGAGCAAATCATATCAAATACAATATAGGGTCATGCTGTCACGATACCGCGGCAAGACGGTGTGCCCCGTGTGCCGTGGGTCAAGACTCAAACCCGGAGCATCTTATGTAAAGATAGCAGAAATGTCAATCGGCGACTTGGTGAAGATGTCGATCGAAAATCTTACCAATTGGTTCAAGCAACTATCTCTTGACGAACATGACACTATCATTGCCAAGCGACTTCTTGCCGAGATAAACAGCCGCCTTGAATTCCTCAATGATGTGGGGCTTGGATATCTCACTCTTGATCGTCTATCGGGGACTTTGTCGGGCGGAGAGAGCCAACGAATCAACTTGGCCACTTCGCTGGGTAGTTCGCTGGTGGGGTCAATCTACATCCTCGACGAGCCAAGCATTGGGCTGCATTCACGCGACACAAACAAACTTATTCACGTCTTGCAGATGCTAAAACAACTGGGCAATACAGTGGTTGTAGTGGAACACGACGAGGACATCATGCGAGCAGCCGACTATATAATAGATGTAGGTCCTGAAGCAGGACGTCACGGCGGCAACATCATCTTTCAGGGTCCTATCGAGGAACTACCAAGTGCTTCAAAAAGTTACACGGCAAGGTATTTAACCGGTGAAATGAGTATTCCTGTGCCAAAGCAACGACGCAAATGGCGTAACTTCATCGAAGTAAAAGGCGCTGCCGAGAATAATCTTAAAGGCATCAACGTGAAGTTCCCGCTTGAAGTGATCACTGTGGTGACCGGTGTTAGCGGATCGGGCAAATCGACTTTGGTCAACGATATCCTTTTCAGGGCGTTAAACCGCCATTATGGCGAGAGTTCTGACGCACCAGGCACTCATTCGTCAATCTCGGGCGACCTCGACCGCATAACTGGCGTTGAGCTAGTGGATCAGACTCCCATCGGCAAGTCGTCACGAAGCAATCCTGCAACTTATCTCAAGGCATTCGACGAGATCAGGCAACTATTCAGTTCACAACAACTTGCCAAGCAGATGGGTTACGGTCCAGGGTATTTCTCATTCAACTCACAGGGCGGACGATGCGAGGAGTGTAAAGGAGAAGGCAAGATTTCCATTGAAATGCAATTCATGGCCGACATCACCCTCACGTGTGAGGCATGCCAGGGCAAGAGGTTCAGCCGCGAAGCGCTCGATGTCACCTATCAAGGAAAGACTGTATATGATATCCTCAACATGACCATCAACCAAGCCATTGAGTTCTTCTCACAGCACAAGACTCTCAATGAGGCAAAAATCGTGAAAAGACTCAAGCCATTGCAAGATGTAGGTTTAGGATACATCAAGTTAGGTCAATCTTCCTCTACCCTATCAGGCGGTGAAAACCAGCGCGTTAAACTTGCCTATTTCTTGAGCGGGGAACATAGAGGGCGCAAATTGTTTATTTTCGATGAACCCACTACCGGACTCCACTTCCATGACATCAACACGTTAATGAAATCATTTACCCAGCTCATCGACAAGGGACATACTGTGGTAATTATCGAGCACAATATGGACGTGATTAAGTGTGCCGACCATATAATTGACCTAGGTCCCGACGGAGGCAATGACGGAGGTTATTTAGTAGCTTGCGGAACTCCCGAAGATATAGTAAAGAACAAAGATAGCTATACAGGCAAGTACCTAAAAGAAAAGATCGGTTGATCAACCGATTTTTTCTTTTATAAATTGAGGTCTCTACATTATATAAATTACCTAATACGCTCACTGTCGCTCAACAGTTTTTTATCATGCTTCATGCCTTTGCTAGCCATCATTACAAGTACCATAGAAACAAACGGGAAAGCAATGGGCCATTGCATAATAGCAACAGCATGACCATGTTGAGTAACCATCATCACACCTATGGTTACAAGAAGTGCAACGACAAGCAAAAGCAAAACATTAGTGACCTTAATCTGTTGTTTGAGATTTTTATACATGAATATCACTATCACTGACAAAACAGAGATGAGCACGTCAAGGCAAAGAAGCACATAAGAAACCACACTAATTTCACCTAGCGGCAAAGCCCCGATAAAAAACACGCCCGCATCCGAACGAAGTTCAATCACCGGCATGAAGGCAAACACAATCATCAATATTGATGCTAATAACAAGTAAAGACTTTGAATTCGTTGTATTAC